>JAUNDA010000040.1 GCA_030526295.1 Eubacteriales bacterium | reverse complement strand
TGACTTGATAGGAAGCTCGATTGTATGACCTGTTGTATCAGCCATGAGTCCTCGCATACCTGCAAGCTGCTTGATCTGCTTGTCAGATCCTCGAGCTCCTGAGTCAGCCATCATCTTAAGGTTGTTGGTTGGCTTAAGTCCGCTGATAACAGCCTTTGTAAGCTTGTCATCTGTTTCCTTCCAGGTATCGATAACTTCCTTATAACGCTCTTCCTCAGTGATAAGACCGCGAAGCTTATCTGCAGAAATCTGGTCAACAGTTGCCTGTGCCTCTTCAAGGAGCTGCTTCTTGTTCTCCGGAACTACCATGTCGTCAATAGATACTGTCATGGCTGCCCTTGTTGAGAACTTGTAGCCCATTGCCTTGATGTTATCGAGCACGATTGCTGTCTCTGTAGCACCGTGGATGCTCATAACCTTCTCAAGGATCTTCTTGAGTCCGCCCTTCTTTACGAGGAAATCAACCTCAGGAAGAAGCTCGTTGCCATCAACTGTTCTGTCTACAAATCCAAGGTCCTGCGGGATGATCTCATTGAAGATGAGACGTCCTACAGTTGTCTCGACTACAGAACTGATTGTTCTGCCGTCTGCAAGTGTCTTTGTTATTCTTGTCTTTACTCTTGAGTGAAGAGTTACATTGCCGTTCTCATAAGCAAGGATTGCCTCGTTGACATCCTTAAAGATCATACCCTCGCCCTTTGCTCCCTCTCTCTCCTGAGTGAGGTAGTAAATTCCGAGTACCATATCCTGTGAAGGAACGGCTACAACGCCTCCGTCTGAAGGCTTTAAGAGGTTGTTAGGTGAGAGAAGCATGAATCTGCACTCTGCCTGTGCCTCTACTGAAAGCGGAAGATGTACAGCCATCTGGTCTCCGTCGAAGTCGGCGTTGAACGCTGTACATACGAGCGGATGAAGCTTGATAGCCTTACCCTCTACAAGAATCGGCTCAAATGCCTGAATTCCGAGTCTGTGAAGTGTAGGGGCACGGTTAAGCATAACAGGATGCTCCTTGATGACGTCCTCAAGAACGTCCCAAACACCCGGCTCAAGTCTCTCGACCATCTTCTTAGCTGCCTTGATGTTATGTACTGAATTATTCTGTACGAGCTCCTTCATAACGAAAGGCTTGAAGAGCTCGATAGCCATCTCCTTAGGAAGACCGCACTGGTAAATCTTAAGCTCCGGTCCTACTACGATAACAGAACGTCCTGAGTAGTCAACTCGCTTACCAAGAAGGTTCTGACGGAAACGTCCCTGCTTACCCTTGAGCATGTCAGAAAGTGACTTGAGTGCTCTGTTTCCAGGTCCTGTTACAGGTCTTCCACGTCTGCCGTTATCGATAAGGGCATCAACTGCCTCCTGAAGCATACGCTTCTCGTTTCTTACGATGATTTCAGGAGCGCCGAGCTCGAGAAGTCTTGCAAGACGGTTGTTTCTGTTAATGATTCTTCTGTAAAGGTCGTTAAGGTCTGATGTCGCAAAACGTCCACCATCAAGCTGAACCATAGGACGGATATCCGGAGGAATTACCGGGATAACTGTCATTACCATCCACTCAGGCTTGTTTCCTGAGAGTCTGAATGCCTCAACTACCTCAAGTCTCTTTACGATACGTGACCTCTTCTGGCCTGTAGCGTCCATGAGCTCAGTCTTAAGCTCCTCTGAAAGCTCCTCGAGATTGATGTCACGAAGAAGCTCAAGAATACTCTCAGCACCCATTCCGGCCCTGAAGGACTCCTCGCCATACTGTGCGATTACATCCCTGTATTCCTTCTCAGAAAGAACCTGCTTGTACTCAAGTCCCGTAGCGCCCGGATCAAGTACGATGTAAGATGCAAAGTAAAGCACCTTCTCAAGTGTACGCGGGCTTATGTCAAGGATAAGTCCCATACGTGACGGGATACCCTTAAAGTACCAGATGTGTGATACAGGAGCTGCCAGTCTGATGTGGCCCATTCTCTCTCTTCTCACCTTAGCTTTGGTGACTTCTACACCGCAGCGGTCGCACACGATGCCTTTATATCTGATTCTTTTATATTTTCCGCAGTGACATTCCCAGTCCTTTGTAGGTCCGAAAATCCTCTCGCAGTAAAGACCATCCTTCTCAGGCTTTAATGTACGATAGTTGATAGTCTCCGGCTTTGTTACCTCGCCGTGAGACCACTCAATTATTTTCTCGGGAGATGCAAGTCCGATCTGAATCGCATCAAATGTCATAGGCTCATATGTTTCCTGCATTTGCATTATTACTTGTCCTCCTCATCAAAATCCGTGTCGAAATCATCGTCAGCACCGCCGAGCTCCTCACCCGAAGCAGTACCTACGTATGTACCTCTTTCCTCATCATAGTCAGCAAGCTCACCGAAGCTCTGTCCGGGGATTGTATTGCCTTCCTCGTCAACGTAATCTGCACCCATGAGGTTCTTTACGCTGTCGCCTGCATAATCGTCATGCTTTCTTCTGTTTCCGCCGCCCTCGAAGATCTTGTGGAAGCTTGTTTCCTCAGCATCAAGATTCTCCTTGAGCTCAACTTCGTTTCCGTTCTCGTCAAGTACACGAACATCGAGTGCAAGTGACTGAAGCTCCTTGATAAGAACCTTGAATGACTCCGGAATACCCGGCTTCGGAATGTTCTCACCCTTGATGATAGCTTCGTATGTCTTAACTCTTCCCACAACGTCATCAGACTTCATTGTAAGGATCTCCTGAAGTGTGTATGAAGCACCATAAGCCTCAAGAGCCCAAACCTCCATCTCTCCGAAACGCTGTCCGCCGAACTGTGCCTTACCGCCGAGTGGCTGCTGTGTAACAAGTGAGTAAGGACCTGTTGAACGTGCGTGGATCTTGTCGTCTACAAGGTGGTGGAGCTTAAGGTAATGCATGTGTCCGATTGATACAGGTGAATCGAAGTATTCTCCTGTACGTCCGTCACGAAGTCTTACCTTTCCGTCTCTAGAAAGCGGAACGCCCTTCCAGAGTGCCCTGTGGTCAAGGTTATTACCGAGGTACTCGATAACCTCTGGCTTTAATACCGATGAGTACTTAGCCTTGAAGTCCTCCCACTCGCCGTTTACGTAATCGTTAGCCATCTCGAGGCAGTCCTGGATGTCAGACTCGTTTGCACCCTCGAAGATAGGTGTTGAAATATCAAAACCAAGAGCCTTAGCAGCAAGGCTTAAGTGAAGTTCAAGAACCTGTCCGATGTTCATTCGTGAAGGAACGCCGAGCGGGTTAAGAACGATGTCAAGCGGACGTCCGTTTGGAAGGTAAGGCATATCTTCAACAGGAAGTACTCTTGAAACTACACCCTTGTTACCGTGACGGCCGGCCATCTTGTCGCCTACGCCGATCTTTCTCTTCTGTGCTACATAGATACGAACACACTCTGATACTCCAGGGCTGAGTTCGTCTGAATTTTCTCTTGTGAATACCTTTGCGTCAACAACAACACCGTAAGCACCGTGCGGTACCTTGAGTGAAGTATCCCTAACCTCTCTTGCCTTCTCACCGAAGATTGCACGGAGAAGTCTCTCCTCAGGAGTCATCTCTGTCTCTCCCTTAGGAGTTACCTTACCAACAAGGATATCACCGGCTCTTACCTCTGCGCCGATACGGATAATTCCCCTGTCGTCAAGGTCCTTGAGGGCTTCCTCACCTACACCCGGAACATCGTTTGTAATCTCCTCCGGTCCGAGCTTTGTGTCTCTTGCCTCGCAGGCATATTCCTCCATATGGATTGATGTATAAACATCATCCTGTACGAGTCTTTCTGAAAGAAGTACAGCATCCTCGTAGTTGTAGCCTTCCCATGTCATGAATCCGATAAGCGGGTTCTTTCCAAGAGCAAGCTCTCCGCCCTTTGTTGAAGGACCGTCTGCGATGATGTCACCCTTCTTAACCTTATCGCCAACATTAACGATAGGCTTCTGGTTGTAGCAGTTAGACTGGTTACTTCTCATAAACTTTGTAAGCTTATAGAAGTGCTCAGCTGCACCCTTCTCATCAGGCTTTACAACGATGTGGTTAGATGAAAGGTCAACGATTGTTCCGTCCTCCTCAGCAACTACACATACGCCTGAGTCCTTTGCAACCTTCTCATCGATACCTGTACCGATAACAGCTGCCTCAGTAACCATAAGCGGAACTGCCTGACGCTGCATGTTAGATCCCATGAGGGCACGTGTCGGGTCATCGTTCTCAAGGAACGGAATCATTGATGTAGCAACCGAAAGAAGCATCTTCGGTGATACGTCCATCATGTCAGCAAGCTTTCTTGAGAAGGCCTCTGTTGAATCCTTATAACGACCTGATACTGTCTTGTTGATGAAGTGACCCTCTTCGTCGAGCGGCTCGTTAGCCTGAACTACTCTGTAGTTATCCTCTTCGTCAGCTGTTACATATCTGATTTCGTCTGTAACAACCGGGTTCTCCGGGTCAGCCTTGTCGATGATTCTGTAAGGAGCCTCGATAAAGCCGTACTCGTTGATTCTTGCGTATGATGCGAGTGAGTTGATAAGTCCGATGTTCGGTCCTTCAGGAGTCTCAATCGGGCACATACGTCCATAGTGTGTATAATGTACGTCTCGAACCTCGAAGCCTGCACGGTCTCTTGAAAGTCCGCCCGGGCCGAGGGCTGAAAGACGACGCTTGTGTGTCATTTCAGAAAGCGGGTTGTTCTGGTCCATGAACTGTGAAAGCTGTGATGAACCGAAGAACTCCTTAACTGCTGCTGTAACAGGCTTGATGTTGATAAGAGACTGAGGTGTGATCTCATCGATGTCCTGTGTTGACATACGCTCTCTTACAACTCTTTCCATTCTTGAAAGACCGATGCGGTACTGGTTCTGAAGAAGCTCACCAACGGCACGGATTCTACGGTTGCCGAGGTGGTCGATGTCATCATCTGTACCTACGCCCCACTCAAGGTGCATGCAGTAGTTGATTGAAGCAAGGATGTCCTCACGTGTGATGTGCTTCGGAACAAGTGAAGCCATGTTCTTTCTGATGGCTGTCTTTATTGCCTTCTCATCTGGCACTAAGTTTCCGTTCTTATCAGTAAACTCATTGAGGATAACCTCAAGAACAGGATAGTAAACAGCCTCTGAAGGTGTTGCATCACCAAGGTCGAACGGAATGTATTCCTTGATGTCAACCATACGGTTTGAAATAACCTTTACGATTCTTCCGTCAGCATGCTGCTCGTCAGATCTTCCCTTTACAAGTACGGAAGCGATGCCTAAATTCTGGATAGCCTGAGCCTTCTCTGCTGTGAGAGTCTCACCTGCCTCTGCAATAACCTCACCTGTTGACTCATCAACAACATCCTCTGCAAGGATCTTGCCTGTGATTCTATTCTTAAGGTTAAGCTTCTTATTGAATTTATAACGTCCTACCTTTGCAAGGTCATAACGACGTGCATCGAAGAACATAGAATGAAGGAGTGATTCTGCGGAATCCTTTGAAAGCGGCTCGCCCGGACGAATCTTCTTATATAACTCAAGAAGACCTGCCTCATAAGAGCCCTGCGGCTCCTTTTCAACGTCGCATGACGGATCCTTTGTGAGGGTAGCGATAATCTTCGGCTCCTCACCGAACATATCGATGATTTCCCTGCTTGTTCCGTGAAGTCCTGTCTCAGGAGACATGAGCGCACGAATAAGAACGGTTGCCGGCACCTTACGTGTACGGTCAACACGTACCCAGAGGATATCATTTGAATCTGTCTCGTACTCAAGCCATGCGCCACGGTTCGGGATTACTGTTGAAGCAAAGAGCTCCTTACCGATTTTATCGTGGCCAATCTCATAATAGATTCCGGGTGAACGAACAAGCTGAGATACGATAACTCGCTCCGCACCATTGATAACAAATGAGCCTGTATCTGTCATTAATGGAAGGTCTCCCATGAAGATTTCATGCTCAATTGTTTCGTCCTTTTCCTTATTAGTAAGACGAACCCTTATCTTAAGTGGTGCTGCGTATGTGGCGTCACGTTCCTTGCACTCTTCGATGGAGTATTTTACTTCATCCCTGCAAAGAGTATATCCGACGAACTCCAGGCTCAGGTGGCCGCCAAAATCAGCGATTGGAGAAATATCTTCAAACGCCTCTTTAAGGCCTGACTCGAGAAACCAATTATATGAGTTCTTCTGAACCTCAATAAGGTTAGGCATCTCGAGGACCTGCTTGGCATCGCTGAAGCTCATCCTGATGTGCTGGCCGGCTTTGACCGGATGCATTCTGCTCTTGTCCATAGATTATTCACCCCTGATAAATATTTTACTTGCAAAGCACGGGCCCAAGTAGTAAAATATACTGACAATAAGCCCATTGTGCCATGATAAAGCACCCTAAAGAATAACACTTTGTCAACGTGATGTCAAGCAAATTCACGTGGATTTATTGATTTTTCATATTTAAAATGTTATAATGGTTTTTCAACGCCGTTTAACATCAAGGAGGAGAGATATATGTCGACCTTTACAACAGTTCTTTTAATTATTCTGGCAGTAGCACTAGTACTTCTCGTTGCTCTTTACTTCCTCGGAAGAAACATGCAGCAGAAGCAGCTTGAGAGCCAGAAGATGCTTGAAGCTTCATCACAGCTTGTAACAATGCTCATCATTGATAAGAAAAAGATGAAGTTAAAGGAAGCACCTCTTCCTAAGCAGGTTTACGAGCAGACACCTGCATGGGGCAAGCTCATGAAGATCGGAGTAGTAAAGGCAAAGATCGGACCAAGAATCGTAAACCTCGTAGCAGACGGACAGGTTTTCAAGCACTTACCACTTAAGGCAGAGGTAAAGGCAAAGATTTCAGGAATCTACATCACAGAAATCACAAAGGGCGCTGTTCTTACAGAAAAGGAAATCGAGAAGAACAGAAAGAAGAAGGAAAAGGAAGCCAAGAAGGCTGCAAAGAAATAAATTCAATCTAACCATTTGAAATTATTACTTAAATAAATGAAAGAAAGAATCAGAAGGCATCACTAAATGAAGTGAATGCCTTCTTTTTTATGTCCTATGACTCACCTAAGATTTCGGTGAATCGAAAGTTTAATTTATTCAAAAATCGTTGCCTAATAATGCATATTATAAGCAAGCCATGAATCGAAATTGAAGAAAAATGTAATTTCGTTGCCAAAAATACTTGAATATAGTTATTTTGTGCATCGGATTTGCCTTTAATAAAGAAATCGTTGCCCTAAATGGTAAAACCCCATCAAATCAGGCAACGAAATCATCTCTAATATATTTTTCGATTCACTCAGTTCTAGAATGAAGCCGTGTAAGTGCACGACTCATTTCCGATTGAAAAATCGGTCACGCCATAGATATCCCTAAGACGTGCGATTGCTTCAGCATTCCTTATGGCTCCGAACGAACCTCCGTGCGTCTGTTCGAACTCAATGTAAATGCTCTGGCCTCCGACGTTGTAGTAGCCATTCTTAAACCTCATCATACCGAAGAAGCCGTTATGCTCGGTTTCAAGACTGTAGTAATTGCCGGATGCGTCACGAACGAGTCCTGCCGTCACCATCTGTCCGTCACTTCCGATGAGATACCATGTGTTTCTGCCATTTGACGCTATAGCGTCATCGCAAAGCCATGCGCTAGTTACGAGCTGTCCTCGTGAATTTCTTACAACCCAGCTTCCCGAAGCATTAATCTCCCAGAACCTTGAGTATGTGACCGTCACAATCTCCTCTTCCTCCTCATCCGATGGTGTCGGCGGTGTCGGTGGCGTTGGCTTTGCCGTCGCATCAAACTGCGCACTGTATGTAGCATCAGCACTTACTGCTACTACATTTGGGCTCCATCCCTTAAATGTGTATGTATAGTCCTCATCCTCAGGCTTTACCGGTGTGGCACCATCATACGAAGGAGTCGCTTCATATCTTACCCCTGTATCAGTCTCAAGCACATCATCGCCATTTTTCCATGTGATGGTGTAAAGGTTTCTGTCATAGTAAACCATTACTGTCGTGCTTCCATCACCCTTAATGCTTTCCTGCGTGACAGGCTTTGCAGTAAATCCCTCAATTGCGGGCGGTGTGACATTAGTCATCGTGTCCGTCGTGCCTGCATTCATCATATAGCTAAAGGTTGTATATCCGTCATCAGCTATATTCTGCTTTTTAAGTTCAACCGTAAACGAAGTATCAGGATTTGCGGTCCATGTTCCTGTGAAGGCCACATCACTGTCAGGCATAGCGAATCTGCCAGTTGTCACTGTTACATCTGTCGTTGTCCAGCCGCTGAAGGTATAGCCTGCAAGTGTCGGTGCTGTTTCAACCGAAACAATCGTGCCAAAATCCTTAGACGAAGCTGCCGGGGTCGCTGCCACTCCTGCCGGAACCGTTCCGGTGTATGAGTATGTTACGTTATGGCTGTTTGCCGTCCACTTTGCATAAAGTGTGGTATTGCCTGTTACCGTGTCAGTCGTAAAATCCCAGACGCTGGTGCACGATGCGTCCTTATACCAGCCGCCGAAGGTAAATCCAGTCTCGGTAGGGTCTGTCGGCCTTGTAAATGTATTGCCGTTAGCTACGGGAACTGATCCCGTCTGCGTGCCGTGGCCGTTCATGTTGAAGCTTACTAGGTAAAGTGCAGTCCACTTTGCATAAATAGTCGTATCCCCTGCCACGGTGTCAGCTGCGAAGTTCCATGCATTTATGCACGAAGCCTCCTTATACCATCCACCAAAGAGATACCCTGTCACAGCCACTGCCGATGGCGATGTCACCTTGTCACCATAAAGAACGGTCTGTGATTCCGGTGCGGTTCCTATTCCCTGCATGTTGAAAGTGACATTATAGCTTCTCTTTGTAGCCGTGTAGGATGCAGTGTATGTGGCATTGGCATCTGCAGGTATCAGCATCGGCGTCCATTCGTTAAAGGTGTAGCTGTACTCAGCGGTTGCTGCCTTTGTCGGTGATGGGAATGACGGCATCTTTCCAAACCTGTAGGTTTCCTCTCCAAGTGTCGTCCTGTCCTCATCCTTCCAGATGATCTTGAAGGTGTTCCTGTCGTAGTAGACCTTTACAACCGTGCTTCCGTCTCCCTTAATGGCAGCCTGGGTGATTGCCTTTGCCCTAAAGCCCGCATAACTCTTTGCCACTGCCGCGGTGTCGGTGCCGGTCGTGCCGGTCTTTGACTCCGTATCGTCCTCTACCTTCGTGTAACCGTCGTCGTCGATATTCTGCTTGTAATGCTCAACTGTATAAGCCGTGTCAGTTTTCGCACTCCACGAGCCTGTAAATGCGACTGCGTTATCAGGCATCGTGAAGCTTCCCGATGTCACCGTGACATCAGTTGTAGACCATCCGCTAAAGGTATAGCCTGCAAGTGTCGGTGCTTCTTCAACAGTTACAGCAGAATTATAATCCCTTGATGTTACAGATGGTGCTGCTGGTGCCTCAGTTGGAACGGTTCCCGTATAAGCATAGGAAACGTTATGGTTGTTTATAGTCCACCCTGCATAAAGCGTTGTGGAACCCTTTACCGTATCGGTTTCAAAATCCCATTCATTGATGCATTCAGGCTCCTCGTACCATCCGCCAAAAGTATAAAATGCCTCAGTCGGTGCAGGTACAGGCTCTGTAGCCTTGTCATAAAGAAGCAATGTCTGACCTGGCACGGCAGAACCATGTCCATTCATGTCAAAGCCTAAGTCAGTATATACGCCAGTGAGATATCCTGGATTTTCCGTACCTCCGTCTATTATAGCGTAAACTAAAGATGTTCCCCTGTATCTTGTACCTTTTTCTCCTACAAGACTTCGACATTCATAAAACGTATCATAATATCGTTTATCTGTAGGAACAGCTGCAATAGTCCAGAGTTTTGAAACCTTTATGGTTTCAAGGTTTGTGCAGTTCTTGAACATATAGTTCATTAAAGTAACCTTTGACGTATCAAAACTTGAAAGGTCAAGAACTGTAAGACCTGAACAGCCTTGAAACATAATACTCAAATCCGTAACATTTGACGTATCAAAGCTTGAAAGGTCGAGGGATGTCAGACTGCTACAGCCACTGAAAAGTGATATCATTTCAGTCACCTTTGACGTATTAACATTTGACAGATTCACTGTTGTAAGGCCGGTGCAGCCTGAAAACATATACTTCATGTTTTCATTGCTTGAAAGGTCAAGGCCTGAAAGGTCAACACTTGTCAGACTGGTGCATTGATAAAACATCCTTTCGGTCGTTGTGACATTTGAAGTATCAAACCCCAGTGTAACTCTCTTTAAGGCTGTGCACCTTGAAAACATTGAAGTAATGTTTGTGACATTTGAAGTGTCAAGTTCCGAGAGGTCAAAGGATTCCATGGCCTGGCAGTCCATAAACATTCTTTCAAGGCTTGTTGCATTTGATGTATCAAGACCCGAAAGATCCATCTGCGTGACATTTTTAAGGCCTTCAAAGTAACATGCGAGACTAGTGGGTGCAATTGTATCCAGCACGACTACCTTATTGACGTCATTCGGATAGTCAGACCATCTGGGAGTGTTCCTGTAATCAAATTCCCTCGTAGCAGGATAACTGCCGTAATAGCTTCCCGTGTGCTCAATTTCAGAAGGGCTTAAAGTCAGAGTGCCGTCACTCGAGATATCCCAGTATATTGTATCCGATTCGCCCTCATTCAAAAGTTTTGCCTTTTTTGCATTCGAAGCAGTAGCCTTTTCGACTTCACCAGATTCTGTCTTCTCTGCATCTAAGGATGTGTCCTTACCGGTTTCCAAAGCCTTGGTTGAGTCTTCCTCCAAAACAGCAGGCTGGTTAGTTCCCGAAGAAATCTGCGCTGCCACAGACGTTACCGGTGCTAAAACCATGACACATGCAAGCAAAGATGCAAGTGTCCTCCTAAACCTTCTCCTTATATCCATTGTACGTTCTCCTTATAACAAGGTTTAAAATATTCCAACTCAAATATATCAAAAAAATCGTCATAGGAGAAAGTGTTTTTTTCCGAAAAGCGGAAATATTTTCCGAAAGAAAATGCAGTGGTTTCGGACTTTATCCTGTCGTAAATGTTTGCCTCGTTAGCACGACATAAAAGCTTCGACTCCAAGGCAGAACGAAAGTCATGTTTTGGGTATAAAAAAACACATGGTCTGATATTTGTCATTCCATGTGTCTTTCATTTTTTATTATTCTTTACCAGCTTATCTTCTGTAAGCCATCTCAATGAGGCGGTTTACAAGTGTCTTACCGTCAACGCCTGCCTGCTCCATAAGCTTTGGATACATGCTGATTCCTGTAAATCCAGGCATAGTGTTGATCTCGTTAAAGACAACCTCCCTGCCATCCTTAAGGAAGAAGTCAACTCTTGAAAGTCCGAAGCCATCAACAGCTCCAAAAATCCTCTTTGCGCTCTCGCGGATTTCCTCAACGAGCTCCTCATCGATAACCGGATTGATGTCCGTATTTGAAACGGGGTTATTGTACTTGGCATCGTATGTATAGAAGCCTCCGTCTGCAAGAACCTCTCCAACACGTGAAGCCTCAATACCCTCATCGTTATTTCCGATAACGGCACACTCAACCTCACGGCCGTTTATGCACTCCTCAACAAGAATCTTGTTGTCGAATTTGAACGCCTCGTCGATTGCTTCTGACAGCTCTTCCCTTGTCGAAGCCTTTGATGCTCCGCATGAGCTTCCGCCTGAAGCAGGCTTTACAAATACCGGGAAGCCAAGCTTTTCCTCGCACTTATCGATGATTTTCTTTCTGCAGTTTTCACACTTAATGTCGCTCTTTCTGATTCCGACATACTCAGCCTGTCTTATGCCAAGTGAGTTTACGATAATCTTTGTATAGAGCTTATCCATTGATACAGCAGAAGCGAGCACTCCGCATCCGACATATGGGATACCTGCAAGCTCGAAAAGTCCCTGGATTGTTCCGTCCTCTCCGTACATGCCATGAAGTGCAGGCCATGCAACGTCGATTTCAACATCATCAACCTCTCCGTCAGGGGAAGTGAGGATAACACAGTGCTTTGATGCATCAGGGCTTATCTCTGCGCTTATGTCAGACTCCCTCCAGGTTCCGTCTGCGATATATTTCTCATCATCGACATAAAGCCATCTGCCGTCCTTTGTGATTCCGATAAGAAGCGGCTCATATGTATCAGTATCAATATTCTTAATAATATTCAAAACGGACATGCAAGAAACATCATGTTCACTTGACTGTCCGCCGAATACTACCGCAATAGTCTTTTTATTCATTAGTCCTTCTTTGCTCCGGCATCAATTGCCTTTCCAGCTTCCTTAGCAACTGCATCAGCGTCTCCGCCTTCTGTTCCTGAAGCACCCTTTGTAAGAGCATCAGCCTTCTCGATACGAGCGATTGCGCTCTTAAGCATCGGGATACGGCAGTGCTTTGAACCGAACTCTACGATAACCATATCGCTTGTGATGTCAACGAGCTGTCCGTAGAAACCGCTTGTTGTAACGATGTAGTCACCTACTGCCATGTTTGAATACATATCCTGCATTCTCTGCTTTTCCTTCTTCTGAGGACGAATGATCATGAAGTAGAAAAGTGCAATGAGGAATACCACATATACAATAATCATTGTTGCATCCATTTTTTTATTCTCCTTTTGTTAAGTTGTATGTCATTTCGCTTCGATATGCCTCAAAGCGTCCTTCTCTGATTGCTTCCCTTATCTCAGTCATCATGTGATTATAGAAATAAAGGTTATGAAGCACACAAAGTCTAAGTCCAAGCATCTCTCCTGCCTTAAGAAGGTGTCTGATGTATGCCCTTGAGTAATCCCTGCAGGCCGGACACTGGCAGCCCTCTTCGATAGGCTTGTCATCAAGCTCAAAACGCTTGTTTAAGAGATTAAGCTTTCCGTGGTGAGTGTAAACATGTCCATGTCTACCATTTCTTGACGGATAAACACAGTCAAAGAAATCAACTCCGCGTGCCACACCCTCGATGATGTTAAGTGGTGTTCCGACACCCATGAGATAAACAGGCTTTTCCTTTGGAAGCTCCGGAACCACATGGTCGAGCACGTCATACATCTGCTCGTGTGTTTCACCTACTGCAAGACCGCCTACCGCATAGCCGTCAAGGTCAAGCTCCCTTATGTCCCTTGCGTGGGCGATTCTTACGTCATTTAAAACGCCGCCCTGGTTGATTCCAAAAAGAAGCTGTTCCCTATTGACCGTATCCTCGAGACCGTTAAGCCTCTCCATTTCGGTCTTACAACGTCTTAGCCATCTTGAGGTTCTTGCCACCGACTGTTCTATGTACTTTCTTTCGGCAAGTGCCGGAGGACATTCATCAAATGCCATGGCTATCGTCGAGCCGAGATTTGACTGAATCTGCATGCTTTCCTCGGGACCCATGAAAATCTTTCGTCCGTCGATATGTGAGGCGAAGGTTACACCCTCCTCCTTAATCTTACGAAGCGATGTCAGTGAGAAAACCTGAAATCCGCCTGAGTCCGTAAGAATCGGTCTGTCCCAGTTCATGAACTTGTGAAGACCGCCATACTCCTTAATGAGTTTGTCTCCGGTACGGACATGCAGGTGGTAGGTATTTGAAAGCTCCACCTGCGTGCCGATTTCCCTTAAGTCCCTTGTTGAAACCGCTCCCTTAATCGCACCAACGGTGCCTACGTTCATAAAAACCGGAGTTTCTATCGAACCGTGGACGGTTTCCATGTGAGCCGATTTGGCCCTGCCTTCTGTTGCTACAATTTCGTATTTCATCAGTGCTTAATCAGGCCTTCTTAGGAGCCTTCTTAATCTTCTTGCTAAGCTCAAGCCAGATGTTACCTGTTACACATACAGATGAGTAGCAGCCTGCAACGATACCGATCATAAGCGGAAGAGCGAACTCTCTTACTGAGCTTACACCGAGGATGTAAAGAACAGCTACCATTACAAAGGTTGTAAGTGATGTAAAGAGTGATCTTGTAAGTGTCTCTGTGATTGACTTATTAACAAGAGCTTCACTCTTAAGTCCTGCATTAAGAGCCTGGTTCTCACGGATTCTGTCGAAGATAACGATTGTTGCGTTAATTGAATATCCGACGATTGTAAGAATACATGCGATGAATGTAGAACCTACTGACCACTTGAATACTGCATATGCTGCGAGCATTACGAATACGTCATGTACAAGTGCGATTACAGCTGAAGCCGCAAATGCGAAGTTCTTAAATCTGAACCAGATATAAAGAAGCATAAGAACAACTGCGATGATCATTGCAACGAGTGCATCCATCTTCATCTCGTTAGAGATAGAACCTGAAATGTTCTCAGCCGTGATAAGCTCCTTATCTACGCCAAATGCCTCGCCGAGTGCCTCATTAAGGGCTGTTCTCTGGTCTGCATCGAGTGAACGTGTACGGATAAGTACCTCATTTGTGCCTGTTACCTTTGAAACCTCAGGTGACTGGTCGCCTGTTGCCTTAACAACAACCGGAACTACATCAGCCTGAATCTTCTCAAGTGCCATATCCTCGTTGAAGGTTACATTTGTTGTTGTACCGCCTGAGAAATCAAGGCCGTAGTGGAATGCTCCGCCGATTGAAGTTGTGTTGATAACCATGAACACAAGTCCGATTGCGATAACAGCACCAGAAATGATGTAGAAAATCTTCTTCTTTCCAACGAAGTCAACTGCCTTCTCAACAGGCTTCTTCTCGCCAAAGAACTTTGCGCTGTCCATTCCAAGGCCATAGAAAGCATTGAGAATCCATCTTGTGATGAAAAGTGCTGTTGCCATTGAAAGAACGATACCGATTGCAAGTGTTGTTGCAAAGCCCTTAACTGTTCCTGAACCCTTGAGGTAAAGAACTGCTGCAGCGATAAGTGTTGTGATATTACCGTCAAGGATGGCACTTAAAGCCTTGTGGAAACCAGCGTCGATAGCCTCGCCAACCGGCTTCTTGAGACCAAGCTCTTCCTTGATACGTGTAAAGATAATAACGTTGGCATCAACCGCCATACCGATTGAAAGGATGATACCGGCAATTCCTGAAAGTGTAAGGGTTACGTTGAATGCACCCTTCTGAAGTAAAATAAGGATAAGGCCTGTATACATTGACAGTGCAATTGAAGCAGCAACACCTGCAGCCCTGTAAAGGACGATCATAAGAACGAAGATGATGATAAGTCCTACAACTGCTGCCTTAATAGATGTTGAAATAGCTGTCTGTCCGAGACGTGCACCTACTGTGTTTGAACGAAGCTCTGAAAGCTCAAGCTTAAGTGCTCCAAGACGGATTGTAGATGCAAGGTTTGATGCCTCCTCGAATTCAAAAGCACCTGTGATGCTTGCGATACCGCCAGTGATCTTTGTCTGAACTGTCGGATATGAAACGATCATGCTGTCATAGATGATGTAGATCGGCTTTCCGATATTTCTCTCAGTGGCATCAGCAAACTTTACAGCACCCTCGTCGTTAAGAACGAGCTGAACTGCATAACCGTCGCCTGAACCATTCTGTCCTTCATCCTTGTAAACACCTGCATCCTTAACATCCTGTCCTGTAAGAACAGTCTTAAGGTCTGTGATGTTTCCGCTCTCATCGTATACGCCCTCTGCAAACTCAAGTGAGCCCGGCTTTCCAAGCTCCTCAAGAATCTCGTCCGCATTAGATACGCCCGGGATATCGATGTTGATTCTGTTAGAGCCCTCCTGGTATACAGAAGCCTCTGTTGAATAGTTCTCAGCTCTCTTCTGAAGCTTGTAGATTGTATCAGCCATATCCTGTGCAGAAGGATTTTCCTCTGATGCCTGGTATGTGATACTTACACCACCGTTAAGGTCAAGACCAAGGTTGATCTCACCCATTGTGGTTGCTCCGAAGTACAGTCCGGCTACTGTTGCTGCAACGATTAATACGAGCACGATAACCGACTTTGCTTTACTCCACTGTTTCATTTCTTTGCCTTCCTTACTATAAATAAGTTTGTGTATTTATGCATAGTGCCAAACATTTGCCCTCCTGCACCGAAAATATTTTCAGGATACAGAAAAAGAGCCTGTTAACACAAGCCTAACGATTTTATCATACTGTGGCGCTATTTTCAAGAAAAATAGTCACATATCTCGTCAATAACTTCATCTTTTAACTCGGGATATATAGGTAATGTGAGTACCTCGTGCGAAAGCTTTAACGCAACCGGGGTGTCATTCACATCGAGCACATCCCTGTAACACTCGCAGTCGTTTGTGAGCGGGTAGAAATATTTACGCGGTGTAATACCGTCAGCCACCATTCTCTCGTAGATTTCATCCCTGTCAAAGCACTCACTGTCAAGTGCTATCGGCATGTAGGCATAATTATAGGTCACATCGCTTCTATGCTCGAGAACCCTTACTCCCTTTACGGTGCTTAAATTGCGTACATATCTCTCATAGACACGCTTTCTTCCAGCAATCCATTCCTCGAAGTGGTTGAGGTTCACAAGTCCCATTGCAGCCGCAAACTCATTCATCTTGGCATTGGCACCTACAAATTCAATGCTCTCCTTACCTGTGATGCCAAAGTTTTTAAGCTTGTAGAGTCTGTCCGCAAGACCGGGAGTCCTTCCTTCGTCAAAGGCAACTGCTCCGCCCTCGATTGTGTTATATGCCTTTGTTGCATGGAAACTGAACATTGACGCATCGCCAAGAGTTGCCACTCCCTTACCGTCAACAGTCTCTCCAAAGGCATGTGCTGCATCATAGATAACCTTAAGGCCGTGCTTTTTTGCGATTTTTTCGATTCTCTCATTGTCGCAGACATTGCCATAGACATGCACCGGCACAATTGCGCAGGTATCCTTTGTGATAAGGGCCTCAAGCTTCTCCGGGTCAAGTGTTCCGTCCGATTCCTTTACATCACACATCACTGGCTTAAGTCCGTTTCGCACAATCGCATGTGTTGTTGAAACAAACGTAAACGGAGTCGTGATAACCTCTCCCTTAAGCGAAAACGCCTGTATGAGAAGCTCCAGTGCCATATGTCCGTTAACAAAAAGCTCAATGTCCGGAACCCCGAGCTTAGCCTTAAGCTTTTCCCTTAGTTCCTTGTGGTATGGACCCATATTTGTTATGAAATGCGTATCCCAGAGCCTTCTTATAAGTGCTTCGTACTCCTCAAACGGAGGAAGCGACGCCCTGGTTACGAAAATTTTCTCTTTTCTCTCACTCATTTTTCTGCCTGTCTTAATATTTATTTTCCTAATGCTCTACCCTAATACATAAGTCTGCACATTACATGATATATTTCGATGTTACCTGTCACGTGCCCTGCATTTCACCTGTATATGCATTTACACATAAGATGGTAAAGCTTTGAATTTCCAGTCCTGAGTACCATCTTCGCCGCAGTTGTTTTCAAATCATACGGCTTCACCATTTCGACGAGCCTCTTAAAGCCATCATCCGAGAGCATTCCTTCGATTGCCTTTTTTCTTTCGTCATTTGAAATTTCAGGATTCTTATACATAAGCCCCGCAAAGCTAAGCACATGTACAAACATCCTCTGGTTCATTTCGTCTGTCGGCTCATTACCAAACAGATCATAATAGTCCTTTATTACAGTCAGTGCGGAGCTAAGTCCGTGGCTCTGATATGTAGACACCAGGCTCTCTCCCGCCGCATGCTGCACATAGTTCATATATTCACCCTTTATGAGCACAACGCCCTCACACTTTTCGAGGTACCTGAACACAAAATCAATGTCCTCATTAATCTTCATTCCCTCATCATACCTAAGTTCTTGCTTTCTTATGATATCGAGGTCATAGAGCTTATTTGAATGTGTTGTTATGAGGTGGTCATCATACATCTTCGGAAAGTGCTTCTTAAGGAACTCCCTCTTTGAGAATACTCCCTCCTCCGGCGGGTTAAATTTCCCAGTCACCTTAAGTTCCTGCACTGTGACTCTCGTTTTGTCACAATCCGCATTCAAAGCAGCATTCGTTTCCGTATTGCCCCCGGCTTCCTTATGTCCGAAGCTTTCTTTGTCCGTGCTTTCAACATATTTCATGCCGCACATCGCAACATCAATTCTTTCCGGGACATTACCTTTATTAAAACCGCCATCTGCAGATTTACTGTCCCCGTCGATTTTATTGTTTTCTTTTTCGATGGTTGCTGTATCTTCTGCTTTTTCAATCCCGGAAGAATATCCCGTCGCAGTGACACCATTTCTACAGTTCATTGCATCAACCAGTGCCGTAATCATACCTGGATCAATATAGTCGTCCCCATCAATCGTGATAAGATATCTTCCCGTTGCGGCATTTATTCCCGCATTACGAGCACTGCTTACGCCGCCGTTTCTTTTACTGATTACAACCAGTTCATTAACACGGCCCCTAAGCTCATTAAGCACCTTTTCCGTACCGTCAGCCGAGCCGTCGTTAACAACGATTATCTCCTTTTCGGGATAATCCTGCATGGCGATACTCATCACACACTTTTCAATTGTATTTTCGGCATTATATGCCGGTACGACTATACTTACCTTTTCCCTCATTTTTCCATTAGTGCCATCTGACTGTCACCATTCCAAAATCAGTCCATATTAGCCATTCATAAACAAATGTTCTACCTTGATCACCTAATAAAAAGGCTTCCGACCATGGTTTCAAGCATCACCACCGCCTGATATAAGGCTGTAAATGCCTGCTGCCCCTTAGTTGTCTTAAGATACGTCCTGTAATAATATTTCTCGCTCTTAAGTCTCTCGCGTTCTCTCCATACGAGGCCGAGTCCGTTTCGCTTCATGGTTTCTGAGTTTCCATGCGAGTAGACCGCCGGTGTAAGGACCGTATTAAACCCTGCTGCCTTAAGTCTTCTTGCGAGTACCCTCTCCTCCGAATAAAGGAAGATGTTCTCATCATAGCCACCCGCTGCCACAAAGGACTTAACATCCACCATTAGAAGTGCGCCATGTATTACGTCAGCCTCGATTATCCCGCCGTCCTTAAGTACCCTTGCGAGGTAATCGTTACTGTAATTGATCTTTTCCTTCTTAATCCTTCGCATTACAGGACCGCAGCGCCAGAGCTCCCTCCAAAAATCCATGAGCGGCCATGCGCATTCCTTTGCCTCCGAATACGGATCTCCCGTACCGCTTAGCATTAACGCACCTGCTGCAGCAACCTTTCCACTACTTACATCAGGGACATTATCATTGGTGGTATCATCGTCGGGAACAT
>JAUNDA010000121.1 GCA_030526295.1 Eubacteriales bacterium | reverse complement strand
CCGGTTAAGATATATCATGCATGAATTGCAATGATGAGTTCGCCTGTGTTAACTGAGCCTGTCCTTCTGTAGATATATGTACCGTGGAATCTTAGTACTATTACCTGCTGTGCAAATACAATAAGAAGTGACATGAACGGACCTCCGAAGGTTGAACCGAAGAGAAGGTCAGCGCCAGGACCGATGTTTGCAAAGAACGGAATGTACTCAAGGAGGCAGAGAAGAAGTACGCCGCCAACCATCATGAGTGCAACCCTCCACCATGCTGCAAAGTATGCCTTGCAGCCAGGCTCGTATGTTGCCTTGCATCTTGCAGATGCCATGATCTTACTGTTGTTGAGAATAAAGAACAGTGCGAATACCGGAAGGTAAAGCAGGAACTGTCCGAATCTTGTCATGTTGAAGCTCTTAAAGAACGGCCAGATGAATCTGAAGTCGAGCTTAAAGATAACCTCACAGATTGCAACAAGGATATACATGAAGAGAATCTCACATGCTGCAAGAACGAAGCACTTTGCGAAAAGGGCAATGCTTATCTTGTCAGGTGCGTCTGCCTTTGCAAGACCCATGCACCAGATGCCCTCAGTCTCACCCTTCTTTTTTGCCTTCTTGTATCCGATGATTGAAAGAACAACCATAATGATGATAAGAAGGAGATACCATGAAAGGAATCCGTTACCGATTGTCATTCTGAATACATTTTCCGGAAGCGGAAGAAGTCCGTGTCCGAGCTGGGTCATAAATGGATATGTTGCAAAAGCAAGAAGCATTGTGATGATGGCACCCTTCCACCACTGGCCGTTTGTCTTGACCTTTTCAACCGGAGGAAGCGGCTGCTTGATGTCTTCAAAGAACTTTGTGTTAAGAAGAATATCACAAAGCGGAAGAAGAGCAAAGATGCCGCAGAGCATTGCAAGGAATACAAGCCATTCCTTTGTCATTGCGTTCTGGCTGTCTGCAGGAATGCCTGACTTAAATCCAAGTGCATCCTCGAACCATCTGATGGCCTCTGTAAGACCCTGCTTGTTGTGTGTTGTGAGACGGTGGTTTGTCATAAGAAGCTCGATTCTTCTTGCGCTGCCGTCTGCGAAGCTGCCGTAGGTTGTATTCCATGCAGCCTTGTCAGCTGTAGTGCCGAGGAACTCAGTACGAAGGTCTGACTTTATGAGGTCGTCGTTTACAACCTTCTTGTAATCCCTGAAGTATGAGAACTCGTCATACTTAGCCTGGAGAAGGAGAACGTTATTGAAGTGGATGTCATTCTCGTCATATACTGACTCCCTGAAAAGCTCGCCGCACTGAAGAACTGTTGCCTTTGGCTCGATAGCGCTGCCTGAGTAAGCTGCTGCAACCGACCATGATGACCATGTTCCCATTGAGTGTCCGCTGATACCCATCCTTGTGTTGTCAACCATAGGAAGCTCTGCAAGGAATGCATATGCTGCAACTCCGCCTGCTGATGAATCCGTAAGGAAGTTTCCGTCAGCATCTGTTGTATACTTCTCGTTAAAGAATGAGAGGTTAGAGAAGTTCATCATAACCTTATAACGAAGCTGTCCGCCGATCTTTGTAAAGGTGCCGTCTGCCTCACTGTCCTCACCATAGTTAACTGTTACCTTATGGTTTACATAACCTCTGTTACGAAGGCCGAGTGTTGACTTGCCATGGCCGTATTCATCGATTGCAAGAACAACCACGCCGCGCTTTGCAAGCTCTATCGCATAAGCTCCGCATGTTTCGTGGTCATTCTGGTAGCCGTGAAGTAAAAGGACTGCAGGGGCTTTATTCTCAGCACTTACGCCCTCTGGAACATAGAGCTTATAAAAAAGCTTGCCGTTCATGTCATTAACAGTGGCATCAATGTAACCCTCTGTAATTGTAGTCTTTCCGCCGTTTGTCTGGATGCTGTTTGCAACTGCCATTGCAATGAAAATAACAGCAACAAGAATTCCGAGAATAATGGCGGATTTCTTTGTGTTCTTCATGTTTACTCCTTTCATTTATGAAGATAAAATACTGATAGCTATTGTAAATATTTGTTAAGAAATAATCAAGAATAAACTAATTGCGAGAGTGTAGAATGAAACTAAAGTATCTTTACTCTACTTTTGGTAGGTGGTAATGCCTGATTCCGGATAGTACAATTCGGTTAGCCAGAGAAAAAGCTGCACGACCGCGACTACAAAAAGCAGTGTGCCTTATTTCAGAAATGGGACATTGCAGTAACAGGAGCGAAGGTTAATGCACATGTGCGGAAGTGATTAAAAGCTTGGATAGTGTAGCAGGAAGGAATTCTGTTTTCGAAAGCAGGGAATTGACATTTGGAAAGGTAAAGGAGAGAAAAATGGAAACTTATGTAACAGGTAGTACCATAAAAAGATTAAGGGAAAAGGCGGGGCTCACACAGGCAGCCCTTGCGGATATTCTGGGAGTGAGCGACAAGGCTGTTTCAAAGTGGGAAACGGGCAGGGGTTATCCCGACATAACAATGCTCGAGGGACTTGCCAAATCACTAAGGGTATCGGTTACGGAACTTCTTTCGGGAGAGGAAATCATTAACCGTAACGTTTCCGCAAACATGAAGAAGTCAAAATTCTATGTCTGCCCGGTATGTGGTAATGTGATCATCGGAACAGGTGAAGCCGGAATAAGCTGCTGCGGTATTCAGCTTCCACCGCTTGAAGCGGAGGGCGAGGACAGCGAGCATGAGATTGTGCAGGAAAGGGTGGAGGATGAGACCTTCATTACGATTAAGCATGAGATGACAAAGGAGCATTACATTTCCTTTGTCGCGTATGTGACTGATGACAGCTTCCAGCTAGTTAAGTTTTATCCAGAGGGAAATGCCGAGGCAAGGTTTAAGATAAGAGCCTTCGGTAAGCTTTAT
>JAUNDA010000039.1:17206-19478 GCA_030526295.1 Eubacteriales bacterium | reverse complement strand
TCAGGCAGCTACACAGGCAGCTACTGAGGCAGCAACAGAGGCTCCGGCAGCAGAGACAAAGACTCTCTACGTTAACCAGGGTCCTACAGAGTTCTTCGAGGTTCCGTGGTTCAACGCTGGTCCTCACACATACGTAAAGGCTATGTTTGAGACACTCATCGGTATGGACAACAAGGGCGCTGCTACAACAGAAATCGGTATGGCAGAGTCTTATGAGGTTGCAGAGGATGGTCTTTCAGCAAAGGTTACTCTTCGTGACGGTCTTATGTGGCACGATGGAACACCTGTAACAGCTGACGACGTTATCTGGACATTCACATTCATTCCGCAGTACACAGGTGCTTGCCAGGCTCTCGTTAAGGGTGGCGCAACAAACATCAAGAACATGACAGCTGACGGAAAGACAATCACATTCGAATTCGAAAAGGTTAACGCTACACAGCTTCAGGCTTTCACACAGACACACATCCTTCCAAAGCATCTTCTTGAGAATGCTAACAAGGAGCAGTTCCAGCAGGAGCAGTTCTGGCAGGCACCTATCGGTTCAGGCGCATTCAAGCTTGAGTCAGCAGTTATGGGTGAGTATGCTAACCTTGTTCCTTTCGAGGGATACTGGGGTGGAACACCTAACTACAACATTTACGTAACACCATCACACATGGATTCAGATCCTAACTTTGTAACAAAGGTTCTCGATGGAAAGCTTGACTACGCTTACACAAAGAGCTTCGCAGACGTACAGGCTCTTACAGGTAAGCCAGGCGTAACAATTACTCCTGTATCAGTTCTTTACACACGTTGGCTCCAGGTTAACCAGTTCGGTCAGGGCAACCAGCTTCAGGACGTTCGCGTTCGTCAGGCTATTGCTTACGCTATCGACCGTAAGGCTATCACAGAGCAGGTATTCCAGGGCGCTTGTGATCCAGGTGATGGAACAATCACACCTACAGGCACAGCTTGGAAGGTAGAAGGACTTGAGGCTTATGATTACAATCCTGAGAAGGCTAAGCAGCTCCTTGCAGAGGCTGGTTGGGATTCAAGCAGAAAGCTTACAATCGCATACTACTACACAGATCAGCAGACAGTTGACCTTATCTCTATCATCCAGCAGATGCTTGCACAGGTAGGCATCCAGTCTGAGGGATGGCTTGTAGAGGGTGACACAGCTACACTCCTTAACTCAATGCCAGAAGACAGAGCAAACGTTAACTCAGCTTCTAACGTTAAGTGGGATCTTATGTACGGTGCTCTTGCAGCTACATCATTCCATAACTACTACGATCGTTTCAACTCAGTATACGGCGTTAACAATACTAACCCGACATCTCCTGAGGTTGATGCTATGACAGACGCTCTTATGTTCACTCCTGACGTAGAGGGACAGAAGGCAGCTTATGCAGTACTTGAGAAGTGGGAGTCAGAGAACCTTCCAATCATCCCAATGTACTATCAGCCAATCTGGGTAGTTACAAGCGATAAGGTTGCTGGCAACCTTGACCTTAACAACCTTGGTAACCCACAGTTCCATTGGAACATGCACCTTGAGAAGTGGAACCTTAAGTAATTAAGCTACACGACTCGTTAACTGAATTACTAAATTTAGTTTGGGGCGAGGTATCACAGATACTTCGCCCCTATGTGAATCTAAACCGTTCCGGAAGGAACGCGGATTTTTTTCCGGAACGGCTTATGTTCGTAACTTCGTAACACCGTTCGCAAGACAGCATTGTAAAAGAGGTTTATCTATGGGAAAATTCATTTTAAAGCGTTTATCGGTATTCATTCCAATGGTACTGGTTATGAGCTTTTTGATTTACGGCGGCATTGAGCTGGCACCCGGTGATTATGTTTCAAAGATGATCCCGATGGATATGCTTGCTCAGATGACTCCGGAAGAGGTACAGGCAATCCGCGCCGCTTATGGCCTCGACCAGCCGTTCATCGTCCGTTATTTCAAATGGCTCCTCCAGGTTCTTCAGGGCAACTGGGGAACAAGTATGTCTAATGGTGTGCCTGTAAAGGACATCATCATGCTGAAGCTTCCGATTACGCTTGAGCTTACACTTTCAGGACTGTTCATTTCTGCAGTTCTTGGTTCTGTATTCGGTATCGTTTCTGCACTTAAGAGAGGACAGCTTACAGATCAGATTCTTACATTCGCAGGTATCGTAGGTCTTTCAATTCCGCAGTTCTTCTTTGGTGTTGTTGCCATCCTCATTTTCGCACTTAACCTTAAGTGGCTTCCTGCAGGCGGCAGAACAACTCCAGACAT
>JAUNDA010000039.1:0-17196 GCA_030526295.1 Eubacteriales bacterium | reverse complement strand
AGTCAATGAACAAGGACTATGTAAAGACTGCACGAAGCAAGGGTCTTCCACTCAGGAAGACCCTTGCTTCCTGCAGGCGGCAGAACAACTCCAGACATGGTTCACTGGTATGAGCATCTTAAGTATCTTATCCTTCCGGCAGCGGTTCTTGGTATTACACAGACCGCATCGGTTATGAGATATGCACGTTCATCCATGCTTGAGTCAATGAACAAGGACTATGTAAAGACTGCACGAAGCAAGGGTCTTCCTGAGTGGAAGGTTAATCTCGTTCACGGTTTCCGTGTATCGATGATGCCCGTAGTAGTTCTTCTCGGACTTCGTGTTCCGTTCCTTATTTCATCGGCAGTAGTTATCGAGAACGTATTCCAGTGGCCGGGAATCGGTCCGGTATTCAAGGAGGCAGTTGCGGGTTCTAACTATCCGCTCGTTATGATGATTGCGCTTATCATGGTTATCATGGTACTTGTAATGTCACTTGTCCTTGATATCCTGACAAGAGTCCTTGACCCGCGTGTTAAATTTAATTAAGAAGGAGGCGAATTATCCATGACTTGGGGAGAGAAACGTTTTAATGCAAAACTTGATAAGATTCGCCGCCTTGAAGAAGAGGGCGTTCTTGCCAAGAAAAAGAAAAGAAGCCGTGCACTCAATAAGTTCCTTAGTAACAAGCTTGCTGTAATCGGTCTCGTTGTATTCTCGATTATTTTACTCGCTTGCCTTTTTGCACCGCTTCTTACACCTTATGATCCGGCTGCATTTGACCTTATGAGCATCACAAAGGCTCCGTCAAAGGCACATCTTTTCGGAACAGACAAAATCGGTCGTGACGTTTTCGCACGTATCCTTTACGGCGGAAGAGTTTCAATCATGGTAGCTGGTGCAGGTTCACTCGGCGGAGCACTTATCGGTGTTCTTCTTGGAAGCTTCGCAGGCTACAAGGGCGGCTGGTTTGACAAGATCACAATGCGTATGTCAGAGATCTTCATGTCATTCCCGCAGCTTATCCTCGTTCTTATGATGGTATCCATCATGGGACAGAGTACACGTAACATTATCATCATCTTCATCTTCACAGGATGGTCAGGCGTTTACCGTCAGGCGAGAGCAACAATGCTTTCAATCCGTGAGGAGGAATATGTACAGGCACTTCATGCATTTGGTCTTAATGACTTTGTAGTCTGCTACAAGCACATGCTTCCAAACGCACTGAGCCCGGTTATCGTTAACATCACAATCAACTTCGCAACCATGATCCTTGAGGAGGCATCACTCAGCTTCCTTGGTCTCGGTGTTCCGCTTGATGTTCCTACATGGGGCAACATCCTCAATGCGGCACAGGATCTTTACACACTGCAGAATGCATGGTGGATCTGGCTGTTTGCAGGTATCACTATTTCATTGTTCGTTATGAGTATCAGTTTCGTGGGCGATGGTATCCGCGACACCACAGACTCATCAATTCAGGGTTAAGGAGGTCTTTTTATGAGTGGCGAGAGTGTAATTTCCGTAAGAAATATCAAGACCTATTTTTACTCAGAGAACCGCTGCAACCGTGCGGTTAACGGAGTAAGCTTTGAGGTTAAGCGCGGCAGAACCCTCTGTGTAGTAGGAGAGTCAGGCTGCGGTAAGTCAGTAACAGCTTCTTCAATCATGCAGCTCCTTCCGAGACTTGCAAGAATCGAAGAGGGCGAGATCATCTATCATACAGAGAATGGTGATGTAGATCTCAGTAAGTTAAAGAGAAACGGTAAGGAGATGCGTCAGTACCGTGGCAAGGACATTGCCATGATCTTCCAGGATCCTATGACAGCTCTCAACCCCGTATTCAAGGTTGGTAACCAGATTGCCGAGAATATCATCCAGCATGAGCATGTATCAAAGGCTGAGGCTAAGGCACGTGCTCTCGAGCTTCTTAAGCAGATGGGTATTCCGGAGCCTGAAAAGCGTATCGACCAGTATCCGCATGAGTATTCAGGCGGAATGCGTCAGAGAGCCATGATTGCCATGGCAATGAGCTGTAATCCTAAGGTTCTTCTTGCAGACGAGCCTACAACAGCACTTGACGTTACTATCCAGGCTCAGATTTTCGAGCTTATGGACAAGCTTAAAAAGGAGCATGACACAGCCGTTGTTCTCATCACACACGACATGGGCGTTGTATCTGAGATGGCTGATGACATCCTCGTTATGTATATGGGTAATGTTATTGAGTCAGGAACTGCTCGTGAAGTTCTCAAGAACCCGAAGCACCCATACACAAAGGCCCTTCTTGCTTCTATTCCGGTACTTGGAAGAGGTAAGGACCAGAAGATTAATCCTATTCGCGGTATGACACCTAATCCTCACAACAGACCGAAGGGATGTCAGTTTGAACCCAGATGTGACTTCTCGTGCGATAAGTGTAAGGAGTGCATGCCTGACGAGCAGATGCTTGAGGGCACACACATGGTGAGATGCCATAATTGGGAGGAGGCCGACAAATGAGTGAGAAAAAGCCAATCATTACCGTAAAAGGTTTAAAAACACATTTCCCGGTCAAGGGTACTAAGAAGGTAGTACGTGCGGTTGACGGCGTTGACCTTGTAATCTACGAGGGCGAGACACTCGGCGTAGTAGGTGAGTCAGGCTGCGGTAAGACAACACTCGGAAAATCAATCCTTCAGCTTATCCGTCCTACAGACGGTGAATGCATTTATGAGTTTGAGGATGGCCCTCAGGACCTCTGCAAGCTTAACTATAAGCAGCTCGATAAGGCAAGACGTGAGATTCAGATCGTTTTCCAGGATCCTCAGTCTTCACTTAACCCTTCCTTCACTGTTTACCAGTCAATGTCAGACCCGCTCAAGAAGTTCGGTCTTAAGACAAAGGAAGAGAGAAGAAAGCGTGTAGGCGACCTTCTCGAGGAAGTTAACATGCAGCGTGAGTACATGGACCGTTATCCGTCTGAGTTCTCAGGTGGACAGCGTCAGAGAATCGGTATCGCGCGTGCACTTTCAATCAATCCTAAGGTTATCGTTTGTGACGAGGCTGTATCAGCGCTTGACGTTTCAATTCAGGCGCAGGTTCTTAACCTCATGAACAACCTTAAGAAGGAGCACAACCTCACATATATCTTCATTTCACATGACATGAGCGTTATTGAGTACATCTCAGACCGTATCGTTGTTATGTACCTCGGAGCAGTAATGGAGGTTGCTGATGCAGAGACTCTTTACAAGAAGTCACTTCATCCTTATACACAGGCTCTTATGTCAGCTATCCCGGTAGCTGATATCGACCACAAGAAGAACCGTATCTTCCTTGAGGGAGATGTACCTAGCCCGATCAATGTTCCTTCAGGCTGCCGCTTCCATACTCGTTGCAGATACTGCCAGCAGATTTGTAAGGAGAAGGAGCCGGAGATGAAGACATACATCGAGGACGGCAGAGAGCATATGGTAGCATGCCACTTCTCAGACGAGAAATTCGCCGAGAACAACGAGGCAGAGGCAGAATAAGCCGACAATTAATTCAAAGTATTCAAAAAGAGAGCAGCGATGCTCTCTTTTTTGTGGGTGAATCATTTTGATATCTCGAGATATAGGACAAAACGTGAGAAGTGAAATGATTTTGGTTATGAATAGAAATAGAGATAAATAGGATGAGTCAGAGAGACCTCGCGCAACTTTAGCTTCTTAAGCGCGTACGGACCTCTGACGAATCAAATAAAAGCTTATCTTATAAACTTTTTATTATTCGCTAACTTGAATGTTGTTTTGAGCACTGTTTCTTACAGCTCTCCGATGCGCTCCATCTCAGCCTTAACAGCTGCAATAACCTCGTCATCTGACTCTGTGATCCAGTCAGGAGCGTGGATTCCCTCAAAGCCAAGAAGATTCATGGCTGCACTGTATGCTGGCCAGAGGTCAAGCTCAAGAAGCTTGTCACGAAGGGCTACGATGTTTGTAAGTGCCTCTGCGGCGCCTTCCCTGTCGCCCTTATTCATGCACTCAACGAGCTTCTGTCCGTTAACCGGTGTGCAGGTGAACATACCGTCGAGAATGCTTCCGATACCCCATGGGTAGATGACATCGAAAATATCAAGGTTTGAACAGAAGGTGTTAAAGCCCTCAAACTCTGGGTTAAGTCTTATCTTACGAAGCATCTGAACGTCTGCTGACTTGATTCCGATAAGGTTCGGGATTTCCTTTTTAAGGCGGCAAACCATGTCATAAGTAATCTTGTAGTTTGTAACACCCGGAAGGTCATAAAGCATTATGTTGTGCTTTGTTGACTTTGCTACCTCGCTAAAGTACTTTTCAACCTGTGCAGGTGTGTCTATCTCATAGTACGGTGTTGTGAGCACGAAGGCTGTCACATCAAGGTGCTCCATTGAAGCAATTCTTGCCTTTGCGCGCTTAATGGAGTTATCCATGGCACCTACAAATACGGGAACCCTTCCTGCAGCTGCCTTTACTGCTGTTTCTGCAACCTCAACGCATACATCGTTACTGATAAATGCCTGCTGGCCCATTGAACCCATTGAGAGGAGACCTACTGCACCTGCCTCAATCATCCTTTCAATCTGCTTTGCATAGCTTTCCTTGCATAATCTGCCATTACTGTCAAGTGGTGTTCCGAGAGCCGGAACAAATCCTCTGTTCATAGTTATTCTCCGTTTCTTATATTGTTATATTATAAAATCTTCTAGTAAATTCTGTTATGCCTTTATGATTTTACGAATTTGCAATAACCTATGGTCTTTGTGGCTTTTCTTAAGAAAAACGCCTGCCTTAAAATGTCGGTATATTTTTATTGATTATATCATAAAGACCTCTTGCGTTATATCGTATTTTGCGACATAATAAAATTATTAACGGCAATCAGGATTAGTGTATTATTTTATAAAGATTCTATAATACAAATTGAGAAAGGAGGAGGTAAATATGCGTTCACCAAACAGGCTTGAGCTTAAGCTTCATTTTGCCAGGGTTCCGTTTGATTTAAGGATGGGTCTTGGGGATTTTTATAAGCACCATTCATGGAGCTCACTTCGTCACTGCAATGCAGACTATGAGGTACATATCATCCTTGCAGGAACCTGCAGCCTTGACATCGACACAAAGACATATGACTTAAAGAAGGGCGATGCTGTAATCATTACACCCGGCACCTTCCATTACCCGCATAACATGTCGGAGGACTTTGACCGTCTGACATTTTCATTTATGCCAAATGAGCAGAATTTCATCCAGGAGTTCAATAAGCAGATTAAGCATGCGGCCATTTGCAGTCTGGATGATAATGGTATGCATATATGCGACCTCATTTTCAGCGAGCTTGAGGAGGCTCAGCCCTTTAGTGAGGAATCGATACTGGCACTCTTCATAAGACTTCTTGTGGTTTTATTCAGGGGCTCTAACCTTACCTTCTCGGAGTATTCAAATACTGCAAGCATTGCCACAAGGCGTATTTCGATAATCGACCACTTCTTCTCACCATGGCCGGATCCGTTTGGCACGGAGGATGATTTGGCACAGGAGCTTAACCTCTCAAGGCGCCAGCTTAACAGAATTCTGTTACAGTATTACGGTGTGGGTTTCCGTGAAAAGATGCTCAGGGCCCGTATGGAGTATGCCGTAACCTTCCTCAGGTCAACAGACATGAAGATAGGAGAAATAGCATCACTCGTTGGCTATACGGCAGAATCGAGCTTCTATAAGGCATTCTTAAGCTATTACCAGCTCACACCTCAGCAGTACAGAAAGCTCAATAAGGATGTTGTTTTCCAGGAGAGCTTTGAAAGACAGGATTTCGGAGAGATAATACGAAGATAAGGAGAAAAAAAGTGAAAGCTGCAGCACCTACAATTATATATGAAAACCCATTACCGCAGTTAAGAAGCCGTCAGGCGGCATTTCCTAATATCTGCGAGCTTAAGGACGGAACACTTCTTGCAGCATTTGTTATTGGTGAGGCCTTTGAAAGTGTTGACTGTGCAAGCTACATATCAAGAAGCACTGATAAGGGAGCCACATGGAGCACACCGCAGAAGATGTTTGACCATTCACAGTTTGAGCGTACCTTCTGTGAGTCCTGTAAGGTTACCCCGCTTCCGGACGGCCGCGTAATTGCACTTGGATACGGATATTTCCGTGATGACCCGGAGCTTCCTGTTGGAAATCCCGAAACAGGAGGCCTTCTCGATGATTTTGTTTTCTATTCAGTCTCTGAGGACGGGGGACTTACATGGGGAGAGCTTAATGAAATTAAGTGCTCATGGGGTCCGCATGTTGAGGCATCGGCACCTCTTTACGTTCTTAAGGACGGCACATGGATTACACCAATTACAGGCTTCCCGGCATGGGACGGCCATATGACTGGTCCTATGTGCGGACGTGCATTAAGGTCAGAGGACCAGGGAAAGACATGGTCTGACGAGGCTGTATGCATGGAGTTTACTGAGGCAGTCACATGCTATGAACAGCGTATGTGCGAGCTGGAGTCAGGTGCACTCATCTGCATCGGATGGAATGAGAATACAGCTACAGGCGAGCGACTTAATAACCATTACACTGTTTCATATGACGGCGGTAAGACATGGAGCGAGCCGATTACCACAGGTGTTCAGGGACAGGCATCCTCTGTTGTCGCCATCGGTGGCGAGAAGCTTCTAGCCATTCATGCAATAAGACGTGATACTGACGAGCCGGGAATCTATGGCTATGTTGTGGATTTCTCAGAGAAAAAGTGGAACATTGTTGATAAGGCTCTTCTCTGGGCTCCAGCGGTTCCGATGATTAAGGATACGAAGATGGCTGAAATTTTCTCATTCCTCAAGTTCGGACAGCCAAGCGTTACTGTTTTACATGACGGCTCAATGGTGCTTACCTTCTGGTATGCACAGGAGGGACAGTACAAGACAGTATGTGCCCCTGTTGAATTTTGATTTAATTTGATAGGCATAAATATAGCCTCCGGCAGTTTTCATATTGAAGCTGCCGGCTTTTGATTTTATGAGTTTGTGGCACTACATTAATGCGAAATTACTATATTGTGCCAGTATGGTTAAATATAAGTAAAAAATATACAGAAAACATATAGATAAAAATATATCAGTTATGCTATATTGGTATAACATATGCAGAACATAACACATTTCAGTACGGTAACCGATTGCGAATCAAGGCACATCATTACCGTACGATGTGTTTTTTGCGTAAAAAATTCAGGGGAGTTACCCGGTTGCTGCGTGCAAGAGGTTGACATTTTATGAAGGAAAAATTAGGCTTTTTACAGACAGACAGACAGACAGACAGGGGGAAGTCTGCACATGTGCCTGGTGGGGGAGAGAATGACATGGGCAGAATAAACCCAGAGCTTCTATCGAACGATCAGGCAATAAAAAAATTCCTGCGTGACTATATCGATAAGCCAAAGGACAGCCATACACTTAACAGTATGCTCCGTGATATCGGTAGTTATTACGATGCCGACAGGGCATATATTTTCGAATACGACTGGATTAAGTATATAACCAGCAATACATATGAATGGTGTGCCGACGGCATAACATCAGAGATTAACAATCTGCAGAATATCTCCCTCGAGGGTTTTGAGGTATGGAGCGGGGAACTGATTGAAAAGGGAGAATTCTTTATTACCTCGCTTTCGGAGGACTATGCCCCGGGTACAAGGACATATCAGATCCTCGAGCCTCAGGGTATAGAGAGCCTTATGGCGGCTGCCATTATGGAAAATGGCAGGGTTGCGGGATTCCTCGGAGTGGACAATCCACGCGAGCACACAGACAATCTCCTTCTTCTTTCAGTTGCAGGATCCACCTGCTATAGCGAGATTACGTCTGAAAGAAGAACCGACGAAAAAGTAAGAAAGACAAATGAGGCCTTTGTAAACCACAGCAAGTTTGTAAGGTCAATGAGTGAGATTTATTCGGTTGCCTATGTCATCAACCTAAGCACAGGCTGGTATGTTGAGCTTGATGCAATTGACGGTGTGGGCAATGTAATCCCCAATATGGGAGACTCGAGAATCATCTTCTCAAAGGTATGCCGTGAATATATTAAGCCTGAATTTTCGAGTGAGATGCAGGACTTCTTTAAGCTCTACTCTCTTAACGAGAGGATGGCAGGGAAAAAGATTATCTCAAAGCGTTACCTCAGTACATTCCCGAGAGAGGGCTATGACGAAAATGAAGGAATATGGACAGAGGCAGCCTTCATTGACGGCGGACGTGACGAAGAGGGCAATCTTACCCATGTTGTATTTACCGTGCGAATTGTCCATGATGAGATGATAAAGGACATTGAACAGCGTAAGGCACTTGAAAAGGCAAACAGGGAGTATGCCATTCTTCTTCGGGAAGAAAAGCAGCATACAGCCGTTATCGGTGCACTTGCGAATATTTTTATGTCCATCGACTATGTTGACCTTGAGAATAAGACCATCAGAAAGGTGCTTTCTCAGGCAATGAAGGTGCACAGGGGCACAGAGGTAATGCCCGCTGAGGAGACCTTTGAGCTTATCCTTAAGCACTGCATCGCAGATGAGCATAAGGACCTGATGAGGGCATTCTTTGACGTTACTACGATAGGAGATCGTCTCGGAGATGAGAGAATAATATCGGAAATCTTTAAGGACCTTCGTGGAAAGTGGAACCGCTGCAGCATCATCCCTGTAAAAAGGGATGAAAACGGTAAAAACATATCTGTTCTTCTTGCGACCAGAAATGTCAATGCCGACATCATGAAGGAGCTTGAAAAGCAGGAGGAACTTGAGGCAGCCCTCAGGGCGGCAGAGTCTGCATCAAGGGCCAAGACCAATTTCCTTTTCAACATGTCGCATGACATCCGTACTCCGATGAATGCGATTATGGGTTATAGAAACCTTCTCGAGAGGCATCAGGACGAGCCTGAAAAGAGGCAGGACTACCTTAATAAGATTAAGGGTGCCGAGGAGGTATTGCTTTCAATCATCAATAATGTTCTTGAGATGACGAGAATTGAACAGGCTGACCTTCGTGCAGATGAGGTTGTTGGAAGTACAGAGCAGTACATTGACGGCCTCAGGTCCATGTTCAGGGAAATGATGAACGAGAAGAACATTGAATTCATTACCGAGGTCAATGTAGAGCACAAATTCATCTACTGCGACATCGGAAAGGTAAGGGACATCTTTGTAAACCTTATTTCTAATGCCTGGAAATATACAAATCCCGGTGGAAGAATCCACTACAGGATTGACGAATTACCGACGGAGAAGGAGGGTGTTGTTTATTACAGGACCACGGTTTACGACAATGGTATTGGAATGAGCGAGGAGTTTATCCCACATATCTTTGAGGCATTTTCTCGTGAAAACAGTACAACCGATTCAAAGGTAGAGGGCACAGGACTTGGCATGCCGATAGTAAAGCAGCTTGTTGACATACTCGGCGGCACAATTGACATTACAAGTAAGAAGGGTGTCGGCACATCTGTTATCGTAACCATTCCGCACCGCATTGCCTCTGAGGAGGAGTGTCTTACAGAGATTGACAGGGAGATAGACGCAGAAATCTTTAAGGGCAAACACATTCTGCTCGCTGAGGATAATGAGCTGAACGCTGAGATTGCCATCGAAATTCTTAAGGATACGGGAATTATTGTCGACAGGGCAGTTGACGGTCAGGACTGCCTGGAAATCATACAGAAGGCACCTGCAGGCTATTATGACCTTGTGCTCATGGATATTCAGATGCCAAGGATGACCGGCTACGAGGCTTCGGTTGCAATACGAAAACTTCCAGATAAGGAGAAGGCAGGTATTCCTATTGTCGCGGTGACTGCCAATGCCTTTGAGGAGGATAAAAAGGAGGCCTTTCGCTGCGGTATGAACGGTCACATCGCAAAGCCTATCATCGTAAGGGATGTCCTTAACGAGCTTGCAAAGATTTTTGGATAATCTTAGATGCAGGGTGAAAATTAAACCATAGAATAATACAGAAGGGAAAAGCCAAATAAACGGCCTTTCCCTTCTTTTAGATTATTCATAATGGTTATCAACATATATTTTTCGTGATACATGTTCTCCACTTTTCTTTGTGGAATATGTTGACAATTTGGCACCATTCTTGTATAATTTGCTCAATTACTTTCGTGTGGTAAAGTGATAGCGTGATAACACGATATCAAGTTAACACAAAATCAAAAGGCGGGACAAACAGTAGTAAAAAAGCCCGAAAGCAGCAACACTAGAAACGAAGATTTAAGAAATTCAGAATCAGGAGAAAAGACATGTCTAAATATTTCAATTCATTTTATAAGGAGCTTACACCATATACACCGGGTGAACAGCCACAGGATAAAAAATACATTAAGCTTAACACTAATGAGTCACCATACATCCCCGCACCGGGAGTTATTGATGTCATTAACAGTAAGGAGGCTGCAGATTTAAGGCTTTACTCTGACCCTGAGTTAAAGCCGCTTAAGGCAGAGCTTGCAAGGGCTTATGGCGTTGAACCAAAAAATGTATTTGTTGGAAACGGCTCGGACGAGGTGCTTTACTTTGCATTTATGGCCTTTGGTGAGGCAGGACTTAAGTTTGCCGACATCACCTACGGCTGCTACAAGGTATTTGCGGCAGTTAACGGTCTTAAGACGGAAATCGTTCCACTTAAGGATGACCTTTCTCTTGACCCGTCAGACTACATGGACTCAGGAAAGGCAGTAGTAATTGCAAACCCGAACGCACCTACCGGTATGACAATCTCACTTGAGGACATTGCAGAGATTGCAAAAAGCAATGCGGGAAGCGTTGTCATGATTGATGAGGCATATGTTGATTTTGGAGCTGAGAGTGCAGTAGAGCTTACAAAGGAGTTTGATAACCTTCTTGTTGTACAGACCTTCTCAAAGTCACGTTCACTTGCAGGAGCTCGTGTAGGATATGCAATCGGAAATGAAGAGCTTATCGCAGACCTTGAGACACTTAAATTCTCATTTAACCCATACAATGTAAACCGTCTTTCCATGGCGGCAGCTGTTGAGGCGGTTAAGGCAGCAGATTATTATAAGGATGCATGCGGAAAGATAGCAGCAACAAGGGAATGGACAACGAAGGAACTAACGAAGCTTGGATTCACGGTTCTTCCCTCAAAGTCAAACTTCATTTTTGCAAAGACACCTGATTATGACGGAAAAAAGCTTTATCTTGACCTTAAGGACAGGGGAATTCTCATCCGCCACTTTGACTCGGCACGAATCAGCGATTATAATCGTATTACAATAGGAACACAGGAGGATATGGAGACCTTTGTTGCAACAGTTAAGGAGTTACTGGCAAAGTAACAGGGCCTTACATATTTATTGGATTAGGTAACATTACTGGAGGGTGGGTCACCCGCGAAAGAGGAAAAATGAGAACTGCAGAAGTAAAAAGAAAAACAAACGAAACTGATATTACACTGAGCATAAACCTTGACGGAACAGGTGAGTCGTCTGTTAATAGCGGAGTTGGATTTTTAGACCACATGCTCACGCTGTTTTCACGCCACAGTGGAATAGACCTCACACTCACATGTGTTGGAGACACATATGTTGACGACCACCACTCAGTTGAGGATATTGGTATTGCGCTTGGTGAGGCCATAAAGGAGGCACTTGGCGATAAGCGCGGAATAAGACGCTATGCATCACTTACACTTCCGATGGATGAGTCACTTATTCTCGTGAGCATGGACATATCTGGAAGAGGAGGATGCTATCCTGAGCTTAGCTTCCCATCACAAAAAATTGGAACCTTCGATACGGAGCTCGTAGTCGAGTTCTTAAGAGCCTTCGCTATCAATGCGGGAATTACACTCCATGTGAGAAAAATCGCTGGTGAGAATTCACACCACATTGCAGAGGGATGCTTTAAGGGCCTTGGAAGGGCACTTCGCGAGGCAGTTGAGACAGATCCAAGATTCGGGGCACAGATACCCAGTACAAAAGGAGTTCTTTAAGGATGATTAAGGAAAAAGTCAATGCGCTTTTTGAAACCTATGGCTACAGAAAGTTCAAGATGTCAAAATTCGAGCCATATGATCTTTATGCGGATAACCGCGACTTTTTAAAGAGCAGCCAGGTTATTACATTTACGGACCTTGACGGTTCGCTTCTTGCGCTTAAGCCGGACGTTACGCTTTCAATCGTAAAGGCAAACGGAGGAGGTGCCGAGAAGGTTTATTATAATGAGACGGTTTACCGCCCAAAGGACAACCACTACCGTGAAATCCCTCAGGCAGGTGCCGAGTGTATCGGAGAGATAGACAGCTACATAGAGGGCGAGGTTATCGCACTTGCCGCAAAGGCCATGGCTCTTATCGATAAGGACAACGTAGTCCGCGTTTCGGATGCGGCCTTTTTGCAGCTTGTTTTTGAGAGAATGCAGCTTGCTCCGTCTGTTGTTGAGGAAATCCTCGGACTTTTCTCACGTAAAAACAGCACCGGTCTAAACGACCTTACCGAAAAGGGAAAAATAAGTGCTGATGATGCAGAGCTTCTAGGTAAGCTCATGGAGATTTACCTTCCGTTTGAAAAGGGCGCGGCACTTCTTTCACAGTATGCCGTTACGGATGAGGAAAAGAAGAGGGCAGCATATCTTAATGAGCTCATAAGTGTCCTTGACGGCTTTGGGGTACTCTCACACATATTTATGGATTTCTCGCTTGTAAATTCGATGGATTATGACTATTACAATGGTTTAATCTTCCAGGGTGCAGCAAGGGGAATCGCCTTCCCGGTGCTTTCGGGCGGTCGCTATGACAGACTTCCCGAGAAGATGGGAAAGAAGGTCGGAGCCATCGGCTTTGCACTTTACCTTGACATTATTGAGAATAATCTTCCGTCACTTCGCATGTATGACGCGGATTATCTCATCACATACACAGAGAATGACAGCCCGGCCACACTTGCAGCTACCGTGGAAAAGCTTGTAGCAAACGGCTATGGTGTCAGGACGATGAAGGAAACTGAGCTTGACAGGATGGAGTACCGCATAAGGGTAAGGGAAATCGTAAGCCTCGAAAAGCTTCTTAAGGAGAGAAGGTTATGATTAATATTGCACTGCCAAAGGGCCGCCTCGGAGAAAAGACCTACAGCATGATGGCGGCAGCGGGCTTTGAGTGCCCTGCAATACTGGAAAAAAACAGAAAGCTTACATTTGAAAATAAGGAAAAGGGAGTAAGATACTTCTGGGTTAAACCCTCTGACGTATCAATCTATGTTGAAAGGGGAGCCGCCGATATCGGAGTATGCGGCAAGGACATTCTCCTTGAGTATGAGCCCGATGTTTATGAGCTTCTTGACCTTGGAATCGGCAAATGCCGTATGTGTGTCGCAGGTCCTGCCGAGTTTTTTGATGAGGAGGAAAAGACACTTAAGGTTGCAACAAAGTTCCCGAAAATCGCCTCTGATTACTACGGCGGAATGGGAAGGGACATTGACCTCATCCACCTGAACGGTTCAATTGAGATTGCACCGCTTCTTGGTCTTTCCGATGTTATCGTGGATATCGTTGAGACGGGAAGCACACTTAAGGAAAACAATCTCTCTGTTATGAGCGAGGTCGTGCCAATCAGTGCGCGCCTTATATGCAACAAGGTGAGCTATCAGTTTAAATATGATAAAATAATGGCTGTAAGAGATGGCCTTAAGGGCGTTGTCAGCGGAGATAAGGCTATTGAGACAATCCGCCTTGAGCACTAAAGCCTTTGAGAGGGGTATATCCCCGGATTGGAAGACAGCACCTGCCCGATGGGCGTATTCGTGATTTAATGAGGAAAAACACATGATCAGAATTCTTGAAATGGAAAAAATAAAGGATGAGGAAATCTTTGCAAGGGAAGAGCCAACATCCAATGTCTCCGGAGTTGTTTCGGAGATTCTTTCTGATGTAAAGGCCCGCGGTGACGAGGCATTAAGGGATTACAGTAAAAAGTTTGACGGCGCTGAGCTTGAAAGCTTCCTTGTGGGTGAGGAGGAAATCCAGGAGGCTCTTACAAAGGTTGAGCCTGAGTTTATTGAGATTTTAAAGGAGGCTGCAGCAAACATCCGTGCCTTCCACGAAAAGCAGGTAAGTAACGGCTTTATGATGACAAAGCCAAACGGTGTTGTTCTCGGACAGCGTGTTATCCCGCTTGAGAGGGTTGGTCTCTATGTTCCAGGCGGTACTGCTGCATATCCATCGACAGTTCTTATGGATTCAATACCCGCTAAGATTGCAGGCGTTTCTGAAATCGTCATGGTAACACCACCAGGACGCGATGGAAGCGTCAATCCGTATATCCTTGCAGCTGCCTTTGTTGCAGGCGTTGGACGTATCTATAAGGTAGGCGGTGCGCAGGCTGTTGCGGCACTTGCATATGGAACAGAGACGATCCCGCGTGTTGACAAGATCGTAGGTCCTGGAAATGCATATGTAGCCGAGGCAAAGAAGCAGGTATTCGGACTTGTAGGCATCGACATGATAGCAGGACCAAGTGAGGTTCTCGTGCTCGCAGATGGAAAATCAAATCCTGCGTTTGTGGCAGCAGACATGCTCAGTCAGGCTGAGCATGATAAAAATGCATCTGCCGTGCTCGTAACTGATTCAATGGAGCTTGCAAAGGCTGTTGCCGAGGAACTTGAAAAGCAGCTTAAGTGCCTTAAGAGGGAGGAAATTGCCCGTTACAGCATAGAGAATAACGGCAAGATTATTGTTGCCAAGAATTTTGAGGAGGGCATTGAGGCGGCTAACCGCATTGCCCCCGAGCACCTTGAGATATGCGTTGATAATCCGTTTGATTATCTTGGAAGGATCAAAAACGCAGGCTCTGTATTCCTTGGCCGTTACAACCCTGAGCCTCTTGGAGACTACTTTGCAGGACCAAACCACACACTTCCGACATCAGGAACGGCAAGGTTCTACAGCCCGCTCGGAGTTGAGGATTTTGTAAAGAGAATGCAGTATAGCTATTATACAAAGGATGCGCTTTCAGGAGACTTTGACAAGGTTTCGTACTTTGCTAATAAGGAGGGCCTCAGTGCCCACGCAAGAAGCGTAGATATAAGATTCGGGAAGGAACAAAGAGACTGATGATTGCGATAATCGATTACGGAGTCGGTAATCTTTTTTCACTTAAAAGTTCATTAAAGGCCATAGGCCATGAGGCTGTGGTTACTGGTGACAGGGACATTATCGGTGCGGCAGACCATGTGATACTGCCTGGCGTTGGTGCCTTTCCTGATGCTGCGCGTAAGCTTCGCGAGGCAGGCCTTTTTGATTATGTAAGGGAGCTTGCTGCTTCGGGAAAGCCGCTCCTTGGCATATGTCTTGGAATGCAGCTTCTTTTTGACCGTTCCCTTGAGTTTGGTGAGCATGAGGGTCTTGGTCTTATTCCGGGAGAGGTACTTCCTATTGAGGATTATATTTCCTCAGAGCTTGATATTCCGCACATGGGCTGGAATGCACTTAAGTTCCATAAGGAAAGTGCACTCTATAAGGACATCCCCGAGGGTACACATTTTTATTTTGTCCATAGCTTTGCAGCCTTCGGATGTGAGAAGGACCTCTCGGCGTCTACGGAGTATGGGACGACAATCACTGCGTCGGTAGAAAAGGGCAATGTATACGGAACACAGTTCCATCCTGAAAAGTCCGGCGAGGCGGGGCTTAGGCTTTTAAAGAATTTCTGTGAGCTTTGATGTCCCGGATTTGAATTTTCACTGTTTTTTTTAGTCCTTGCTAAGGATATCGATAATTTGTTATTGGGAGAAACACATGCTTCTTTTTCCGGCTATAGATTTATATGAACAAAAGGTAGTGCGCCTTGTAAAGGGTGATTACAGGCAGATGACGGTTTATTCGGATGACCCCGTTAAAACCGCCAGGGAAATATATGAAAAGGGCGGAAGATGGCTTCATGCCGTTGACCTCGAGGGCGCAAAGGACGGCACAACACCTAACTTTGATGTTGTAAGGGGAATCTGCACTGAAACAGGTCTTAATGTTGAAATCGGCGGAGGAATTCGAAGCTCTGAAACTATTGAAAGGTACCTTTCAGCGGGCGTAAACCGTGTGATTCTTGGAACAGCTGCCGTTAATAACGAGGAGTGGCTCAGCGAGGTTTTAAGGGATTTCGGGGAGCGTATTGCCGTTGGTGTCGATGCAAAGGACGGAAGGGTAGCCGTAAAGGGCTGGCTTGAGGTACTTGATGTCGATATGTTTGATTTTATCGGAAGGCTTGAAAAAATGGGGCTTAAGACAGCCATCGTTACCGATATTTCAAAGGACGGTGCGATGAAGGGAACAAACCTCGAGCTCTACAGGAGGCTTTCTTCATTTACAAAGGTAAATATTACCGCATCAGGCGGTATTTCCACATATGACGACCTAAGGGCACTTAAGGAGATGGACATTTATGGAGCCATTCTCGGAAAGGCCATGTATACGGGAGCCATTGAACTTACTAAAGCACTGGAGATTGCAGGATGATTACCAAAAGAATTATTCCCTGTCTTGATGTAAAGGACGGAAGGGTAGTTAAGGGTGTAAACTTTCAAAACCTAAAGGATGTGAACAGCCCTGTCGAGCTTGGAAAATACTACTCCGATATGGGAGCAGACGAGCTGGTTTTTTATGACATAACAGCCTCAGCCGAGGGACGCGGACTCTTTACAAAGATCCTTACGGAGGTTGCGTCACAGATTTTTATTCCGCTTACAGTAGGCGGAGGCATTAACAGCGTCGATGATTTTGACCGCGTGCTTAAGTGCGGAGCTGACAAGGTAAGTGTCAACTCGGGAGCCATCAGGAATCCGTCAATCATAGGAGAGGCAGCAGCACGCTACGGAAGCCAGTGTGTTGTCTTAAGTGTTGACGCAAAGAGAGTGGGCGATTCATTCCATGTTTTCCAGAACGGAGGCCGCATAGATACGGGAATTGATGCACTTGAGTGGATTAGGCAGGGCGTTGAATCGGGCGCAGGAGAGGTTGTTCTAAATTCAATGGATGCAGACGGCGTCAGGGGAGGCTTTGACCTTGAGATGCTTAAGGCAGTTGACAGCATCGTAAAGGTACCTGTAATCGCCTCAGGCGGTGCCGGAAGCATAGAGGATTTCATTACACTCTTTAAGGAGATACCCGGAATTTCTGCAGGACTTGCAGCAAGCATCTTCCACTATGGTGATG
>JAUNDA010000120.1 GCA_030526295.1 Eubacteriales bacterium | reverse complement strand
TCATTGGCAGCAACACCTGCCTCAGCCATCATCGCCGCCTTCCTCTTGGCCCTTTCCTCATCGGTCAGGTCAATGTAGGCTCTTAAATACCAGTTGCCGTCCTCCTTCACAAACTCGGTTTTAATAAGCGTAAGTCCGCTCTTACCGATATAGGTCTTAAGGTATTCGGCTGTTTTTCTTTCGTATTCCCTTGCGTTCATCTTACCTCTAAATAAACTGTCCTTTTAACCCTTTACAATTATTAAGGAGTGGGCTTTCGCTCACTCCTTATGTCAACTTACTATTTACTTATGTCAAGTGTATCACATTTTGGCGGGAATTCAAGTGTTTTTTGCCCAATTTTAGCCGTTATCGCGCGATTTTTACCGTTTTTTTGTGATTTTTAATGTTTTCCGCGATTTCGAAGCCATTTCGCAAACACGTGTGCATCCTGCTAAGCATTAACTGCCTCATCAAAAGCTTCATTCTATTCACAATCATTCTCGGTTTGCACTCCGACCTGCACTATGCTTACACTCCCGTCCAATCAAAAACGCACCGCGTTCATCGCATCACTTCAGCCTAGCCCAGTCTGCCTCGTTTTCCTTTCAGCTTCAGTTGCTTTCGTTTTTAGTCAAGCCCCAGCTGCTTCCTTCTTATCTCGTCAAGGCTTCTTTTCTTCGGCCTTTCCCACTCAGGAATCTCTGTGCATTCCTCTCTCATGCATTTGCCCTCGGCATCTGCACCCGAGCATTTCTGATGCATCTTAATGCAAAAGCCCCACTCGTCGCCATTAATCACAAATGCCCTGCTCATGACTTTTTAGGCCTGTTCCAGGAAATCCATTCACACTTTTCGTTTTCACAGGTGTAGAAGGCCCTGCCCTTCTTTGTTCTTCTCTTTATAACATCCGCTCCGCAGTCCGGACACTTGTCACCCGTCTTCTCAAGAAGCGGCTTAGTATTTCTGCACTCAGGGAATCCCGGACATGCCAGGAATTTTCCGTGCGGACCGTACTTGATTACCATCATTCTTCCGCACTTGTCACAAGGAACATCGGAAACCTCATCAGCAACCTTCACCTTTGTAAGAGTTGTCTTTGCCTCCTCAAGTTCCTTTTCAAGTCCCGGATAAAACTCCTCAAGAAGCTTTCTCCAGTCCATCTTTCCCTCTGCCACCTCATCGAGGTCCTCCTCCATCTTTGCGGTAAACTTAGGGTCCGCAATATCCGGGAACGAATTTCTCATAAGGTCATTAACAGCCGTTCCAAGCTCCGTCACAAAGAGATTCTTCTTCTCCTTTGCAATGTAGTGACGTGCCAGAAGCGTTGTAATTGTCGGTGCATATGTTGAAGGACGTCCAATTCCCAGCTCCTCCATCTCCTTTACGAGTGATGCCTCGGTATAGTGTGCCGGCGGCTCTGTAAAGTGCTGGTTCTTCTGAATCTTCGCAAAGATCACATTGTCACCCTCATGAAGGAATGAAAGGTCCTGCTTTTCCTCATCGTCATCCTTTGACTTGTAAACTGCGAGATAGCCCTTGAACTTAACCTGTGAACCCGATGCATTAAACACATGGCCTTCCCTTTCAAGCCTTACATTTGTAACATCATAAACGGCCGGTGTCATTCTCGAAGCCACAAAGCGGTTCCAGATGAGCGAATAAAGCCTGTACTCATCACGTCCAAGCTTATCCTTTACGGACTCAGGTGTATTCTCAATATGTGTCGGTCTGATTGCCTCATGTGCGTCCTGCACATTCTGGCCAGCCTTGCCGCCATTGCCCTTATTTGAAACGTAAGCCTCTCCGTAGGTCTTTTCAATGAAGCTCTTAGCCATAGCCATGGCATCATCAGAAATTCTGACAGAGTCAGTTCTCAGGTATGTGATGAGACCGTCCTCGTAGAGCTTCTGCGCTATTCTCATTGTATTGTAGGTAGAGATGTTTAAAAGTCTCGATGAATCCTGCTGCATTGTAGATGTAGTAAACGGAAGCGGCGGATTCTTTACCCTCTCGGTCTTCTTAACCTCCGAAACGAGCATCTCCTTACCCTTAACGTCCTCGACCACACTTGTGGCTTCAGCCTCATTCTTAAGCTGTGTCTTCTTTACAGCCTCGCCGTTTCTCTCACCATAATAGGATGCCTTTGCTTCCTTGGCACCATTCTTCATTGTGGCATCGATTGTCCAGTATTCCTCCGGGATAAATGCTGCAATTTCCTCTTCCCTCTTACAGAGAATGTTGAGTGTTGCTGACTGAACACGTCCTGCAGAAAGTCCCTTTTTAATCTTTTCCCAAAGAAGCGGGCTTATGGAATAACCCACCACTCTGTCCATTACTCGTCTAGCCTGCTGTGCATCCACAAGGTCCATGTCAAGCCTTCTCGGCTTCTTGATAGCCTCCTTGACTGCCTTCTCCGTAATCTCGTTAAAGGTGATTCTCTTTACATTCTTATCCTTTTCATCAAGACCAAGGGCAGCCATAAGGTGCCATGAAATCGCTTCTCCCTCACGGTCCGGGTCAGTCGCGAGATAAATCATATCCGACTTCTTTACTGCCTTCTTGAGGTCTGCAATCAGATCACCCTTTCCCCTGATGGTTATATACTTCGGCTCAAAGCCGTTCTTGCAGTCTACACCCATAGTCGATTTCGGCAGATCCCTGACATGACCCATGGAAGCCGCCACATCGTAAGTGCTGCCTAAAAATTTCTTTATTGTTTTCATCTTAGCCGGTGACTCGACTATTACAAGTTTCTGACTCAATATCAATTCCTCACATTATCTATATTTAATCTTACATTAAAACACTGTATTCGAATATTCTATTCAAACCTGGTTTTCAAACATTGAATTAATTAGTTCAATTCAATCACTGTGATCAAACACTATTTTGAACCTTCTGTACATCCGTTATGGTTAAACATTGTGTTCAAACACCTTATTCATGCTTTGATTCAAACA
>JAUNDA010000119.1 GCA_030526295.1 Eubacteriales bacterium | reverse complement strand
ACTCAGCCGGTACGTCCAGCAGACCCGGCACGTCCTACAGCACCTGCTGAAGAGGACAGCTCTGCACCGACAGGCGAGGTAATAACAGAGGCTACATCTGAGGGTGAGACAACCGCTTCAGAATCAGAGGGCACAACGGCCGCAGGAGAAGAGGCTACATCACCGCAGGAGACAACAACAGCGGCTCCAAATAAGCCGGTAATTGATGACAGCGGTATTAAGGACCTTGGAAACGGACTCGGAGATTATGACAACGAGACACCTGATTACCCGCTCGTTAACGACAACAGGTACGACGACCTCACAGAGGGCGACACGGTAACTGTTAACGGAAAACCTGCAACTGTAATCAATACTGAAAAGCTTCCGGAGAAGCATACGATTCTCACAGACGTCGGATTCGTACAGGTCGGCGGACCTTATGAGTTCCTCGACGAGAACGAGGTACCGTTTGCATCATGGTTCTTCGGTGAGGGACAGTTCATCGTATCAGTAGTCAACCAGAAGGAAAAGAACCACGTAAAGGGTGCCTTCAGGTCGAACATCGAGCAGCTTGCAAATGCAGCACTCACACCTGGTGACCAGGCTGACATGGCTAACGGAAGCGACATTGAGCTTCGCATGACAGTCAGCGATTACTCAAATGTACAGAGCGGAGATGCCGTAAAGGCACTTCTTGACCAGATTGTCGCTACATACAAGGAGGTAATCGGAAGGGAGCCTAAGACGGGCGCAATCAAGGGTATCTCAGTCAAGCTTGATAAGGATACCGGATTTGGCTTTGAGCCTGTTGAAAGGACAAACGGCCAGATTACCATCAGCATCACGCTTCCTGAGGATATGCAGAGGAACGGAATGACAGCATACCTTGCATTCGAGGGTGACGGAAAGTACCAGCTTGTATACGATCTTGATACAGATCCTTACACTGTAACCTTCTCAACTGACGACTTCACAAAGGATTATGTACTCATGGTTCTCGATGATTCTGAAGAAGGATGTATGTGGCACTGGCTCATCATACTCGGAGACCTTACAATGCTCGTAGTTGTACTCTTTACAACAAAGAGAAAGAAGGACGACGATGAGTACTGGACACTTGATGAGGATGGAAAGATCAAGATCCGTAAGAAGTCAAGAAACAGAAGATTCATCGGAGAAGCAGCACTCATTACAGCGTGCGTAATCGCAAACATCTTCGGATGCTGCCGTCTCGACTTTATCTTCACGGTTGTTTCTGTAATCGCTTCAGTTCCGACACTTGCATGCTCATACCAGCACAAGTTCAAGGAAAAGAAGGAAGAGGACCAGGCAGCTGACTAAAAAACACAATTAAGATTAAACGCCTTCCGTGGGAGTAATCCTCCGGGGGCGTTTTTCTTCTTTTACAAAACCTGTAATATTGGGATTTTCCTATTGGTTAAAGTCTGTTTACGTAGTGTTACGTATTGTTATCCAATTCTTTTCAAAAAATACGTAAACAGAATAAACCTTTTACGTAACAAAATTAAATAATGGTCATTTAATCCGTAAATTGTCTCTAAAATCTTGGAGCCGTATCAAGTGTCCACAACTAACCATTGTCAGATTACGTATTAAATAGTCATATTCCAAAAAACTGCTGTAATTGGAAAGCTAAAATACAGCAAAATTTTGAAATGATGAAATTAATAACGTAATAGGGATAATATTTTACGTACTGAAATCTTAACTGCATTTATTCTGCTGTAAAACACTATGAACGGAATATAACCAGAATTACTGGAATGATTTAGAACATCAGGCGGGAATCCTCAGCAATTCAATTAACGAGTAGTTCTCATAGGTAGAATAGCTTTTCGTGACTGCAGTGGGAAAATAAGCATTTATTGTTGCTTTATGTGGAAATTACATAAAAAGACGAGTGTCAAGGCAGAAAATTTGTATATATTGTTTGACATCGATGGTGTATAGGGATAAAATTATCATCGGAGGAGTTTAAATGATTTATCTTACACTTGCGGTATTTATTATCGTAACAACAATACATCTTTATGCATCATGGCACAAAGACCAGAAGCTCAGGAACTACACAAAGCCCTTCATTCTTCTGGCACTTCTTGCATTCTACATGCTCGGGGCAGCTGAAATGAGGATAAGCATCGTGCTTGCACTTATATTCAGCTGGATAGGAGACGTGCTCCTTATTCCAAAGGGAGTCAAATGGTTTACGGCTGGCGGCATTGCCTTCATGATAAGCCATGCGTTCTTTATCCTCGGATATTCAAAGGACATTTCACCCGAGACGCTTCCCATCTGGATAATGGTGCTGCTTGAGGCTATTTTCCTTGTGATTGTGTTCTTTATCTTTAAAAAGCTTAAGGAACATCTTAAAAAGTCGCTGTTTTATCCGATGTTCCTTTACCTCATGATAAACGGAACAATGAACTGCTTTGCAATTCTCAGGATGCTTAGCCACACAAACCGCGCAACAATCATCACCTGCATCGGTGCCGTTTTGTTTTTTGTATCGGATACAACGCTTTTCTTTGTAAGGTTTAAAAAGGATTCAGCGTTAAAATCACATTTCATTACAATGCTTACATATGCAGTCGGTGAGCTGCTCATTGTTATCGGTCTGATTTAAAAGGGAGGATTTATGAAATACTATCTTTACAATTCAAAGGCTAACAACGGACTTAAGCCGGATGTTCCTGTTGCCACAGAGCTTGTAAATGTTCTCGGTCTTGACTATAAGGATTTCTTTAAGTCACTTGATGATGACGATGAGGTTGTTCTTATCGGCGGTGACGGAACACTCAATGTATTTGTTAACCAGATGGAGGGAGTAGAGCTTAAGCATAAGGTTTACCTACTTGGTGCCGGAACAGGAAACGACTTCTTTACGGATATCGGAAAAAATGCCGGCGAGGAGGTTTATATCAATGATTACATTAAGAACCTTCCAAAGGTAAG
>JAUNDA010000038.1 GCA_030526295.1 Eubacteriales bacterium | reverse complement strand
GTTTTGTCGGCTTATCAGTCAACAAAAACGACTACTTTGTCTTCAATCTGAAATGTTCACAAGTGAACATATGTATGCTTTTTGAATATTACGGTCAAAAATGCAGACTGTTATAATTATAACGAACAAAATTATTTCCTGCAACAGGAGAAAGGACTAGATTTATGGGAAAATTAGACGGAAAGGTTGCAATTGTAACCGGTTCTACAGCTGGAATCGGACTTGGAATCACAGAAGTGTACCTCGAGGAAGGCGCTAAGGTTGTTTTCTGCGGACGTCGTCTCGAAAAGGGAAAGGAGATTGAGGCATCTCTTAGAGCAAAGGGCTACGATGTAACCTTTGTTCAGGCTGACATGTCAAAGGATGAGGATGTCTACAGACTTTTTGACGAGACAATTAAGACGTATGGAAAGCTTGACATTGTTGTTAACAATGCAGGTATTATGCGTATGAATCCAATCGTTGACGCTGACATCGAAAAAGACTGGGACGCAGTTATGCAGCTTAATTTACGCAGCTATTATTTAGCTACAAAGATTGCGGCAACAAAGCTTGAGAAGGATGGAGCAATCGTTAACATCGCTTCAATCGGCGGCCTTGCTGCAGCACCATCACTTGCTGCTTATGGTGCATCAAAGGCAGCAACAATTTCTCTTACAAAGACATCAGCAGTTGAATTTGCTCCTATGGGTATTCGTGTAAATGCAATTCTTCCAGGAACAATCTTCTCTGAGATGATGCCAAGGGATGGTGAGTTCACAGCATATACACTCACAAAGATTCCGATGGGAAGAGGTGGAGAGCCTAGAGAAATCGGAACAGTTGCAGCATTTTTAGCAAGTGCTGAAGCATCATATGTTACCGGTGAAACCATTAAGGTTGACGGTGGCATGACAGCCTGATTTTCAAAAGTGTCGTTTCGTAAAATAATTTTGTCGTTTCTTTATAGTAGGATTGTGAACAGGTTTCACAATCCTTTCGTTTGTTAAGGACATCTTGCAATGAAGTGAAATACTCATATGCAGAATTGAAGGTTTTCAGACAGTGCGTTTTGACAATTCACCTAGACAGTTCAATTAGCTAAATAACTTAATCTTTTCATTTTGATTAATAAAAAAAGTCCGTTGACAATAATAACATCAACGGACTTTGTGTATTTATTCAGATAATATAGTCGTTTGCATGCTTTTCCTTCTGCATGTCGAGAATGTCCTGCAGGGTTATGCTGTCGAGGTATTCGTTAATTACCCTGTAGAGACCCTGCCAGATTGGGAGTGTTGCGCATTCGCCGCTTCGTTCGCACTGGACCGGGTCGTTAATAAGGCAGTCAACAGGTGCAAGGCTGCCCTCTGTGAAACGGAGAATGTCACCTACCGTGTACTTATCAGGAGTTTTGGCAAGCCTGTAGCCGCCCTGTGATCCGCGTGTAGTAATAAGCACGTTTGATTTATTTAAAATCGGGATAATCTGTTCCAGATATTTTTTTGAAATGTTTTGACGTTCCGCTATATCCTTTAAGGCCACATAGCCGCAGTTCTGGTGCTCGGCGAGGTCGAGAAGCATGCGGAGAGCATAACGTCCCTTTGTTGAAATCATCATATGTTTGTACCTCTGAAAATGATTACTCTATATATACCATATACTTAGTAGGTATTCAAGCGGAGAGTGATACGCGTGATATAAAAATCCTCCATAAATGGGAAAATGTGACATTAAAAATGCCCAATTAGATATAGTTATACATAATATAACCGCCATTTATATAAAATTGCTAATGAAATATGATAAAACACGGAATAAATAGTCATTTCGCTTAATTGACACTTGTATTAACCTATAATATGATATACAAATCGTAAAGCAACATTAGTATCTTTTTGCCGCTTTACAGTGATAAAGTTTTTTTGAATTATTATGAATTGTGTTGGAGGTCAAAATGGAATTCGTAAAAAAGCCGGGATATAAGGGTTATAAATCATTTGAGTTTCTTACAGAGGGCGAGGATTACCCTGTAATCGAGTGGCCGGAGTGGGACTGGGCAGGCAGAAATGTCATTGAACTTTCAGAGGAGCAGGAGGCAAGGGTTCAGGAAATCGTTAAGAACAATGTCATGATTTCCGTTCACGATCATCCATGCTACCATCCGAAGGATATGAGCGATCCGGCTAAGTTCATGGATGCATACAGATGCGGACGCCAGTTTATAGGATATGAGCCGCTTGCATATTCATACCTTGACTGTGTATTCGATAACCTTGCAGACGGAACAAACCTTATTTCATCAATGGCAGGCTGGAAGTGGAATGACATCATCCATGATCTCGGAACACATCTTTGTGATATCGCACACCAGGATTTCCTTATCCAGTGTAAGACAGTAGATGACATCTACCGCGCTAAGAAGGAAGGAAAGATTGCATGGGTACCGGTAATCGAGGGTGCAGGCCCGATTGAGAATGAAATCGACAGAATCGACATTCTTTACGGTCTTGGCGTAAGACAGCTCGGTGTTACATATTCAGAGTCAAACGCCCTTGGAAACGGTCTCAAGGAGGAGAAGGATGCAGGTCTTACAGTATTTGGTAAGGCATGTGTAGAGAGAATGAACAAGGTGGGCATGCTCATCGACGTTTCACACTCAGGTCCTCAGACAGCATTTGATACAGCTGTTCATTCAAAGAAGCCGATTCTTGCAAGCCACCTTGGAACAAGAAGCGTATGGAACATCAAGAGAATGTTCCCGGATGAGGTTATCGTTGAGATTGCTAAGCACGGCGGAGTAATCGGTGTTGAGGCATCACCGCACACAACAATGTCATACACAACAATGACACACTCAATGGATACAGTAATGGAGCACTTTGAGCATATCGTTAACCTTGTTGGTATTGACCACGTAACCTTTGGACCTGATACACTTTACGGAAACCACGTTGGTCTTCACCACGCATTTGACGCACTGTTCTCAACAAAGTACGATTCAGATCCGGGTGTACCGTATGAGGAGGTTCCGTTCGTCAAGTATCTCGAGAATCCGACAGAGGCTTCATGGAATCTCGTAAGAGAGCTTGTACGCCGTAACTATAAGGATGAAGACATTGCCAAGGTTCTTGGCGGCAACACACTCAGGGTTCTTAAGGAAGTATGGGCATAAAATGCGTAAATATATTATAAAAAGACTGCTCTGGACAATTCCGGTGCTTATAGGTGCGACATTCCTTGTTTTCGCAATCCTTGACAATGCACCCGGTGATCCGGCAAAAATCATACTCGGTAACGGTGCAACTGCAGAGGCGATTGCATTAAAGAGGGCGGAGCTCGGCCTCGACGATCCGTTCCTTATCCGTTACGGAAGGTTTCTTTTAAACATGCTTAAGGGAGACCTCGGAACTTCATACAGAAACGGTGAGGCCGTAACAAGCCTTATTCTCGGAAGACTCGGAAACACTGTAATGCTTGCAGCTTCGGGAATGATATTTGCCATTATCGTGGGTATCCCGGTTGGCGTTATCTCAGCCATCAAACAGTACAGCCTTCTCGATAAGGCAACCATGGTGCTGACGCTCTTTTTCATGGCTGTTCCGACCTTCTGGCTGGCGCTTATTCTCGTAATCATCTTTGCGCTTAATTTAAGGCTTCTTCCCGCAACAGGAATGGGACACAACTTCCCAGACCTTGTTAAGAGCCTTATCCTTCCGACTGTCACGCTCGGATTCGGATATGCGGCACTTATCGCAAGAACAACAAGGTCATCTGTTCTTGAGGTTATGAGACAGGATTACATCGACACCGCAAGAAGTAAGGGCATCACTGACAAGAAGGTTATCTGGAAGCACATGATGAAGAATGCGCTTATCCCGATTGTTACAGTCATCGGTCTTAACTTCGGTACACTTCTTGGCGGTTCGGTACTTACAGAGACTGTATTCTCATGGCCGGGAGTAGGACGTTTTGTCGTTGAATCAATTTCAAATAAGGATATCCCGTGTGTACTCGGAAGCATCGTAATGCTATCGATACTGTTTACACTCGTAAACCTCCTTGTAGATATCCTCTACGTATATATCGATCCGAGAATCAAATCCGGATTTGCAAAGTAAGAAAGGAACAGAAATGTCTTCTAAAGGAAAAATAAATACAGAAGTTAATACTGATGAAGTAAAATCTCTGTCTCTGTTCCAGCAGTCATGGATACAGTTTAAGCGTAACAGAATGGCAGTCGTTGGACTTATAGTTATCGGCATACTGATTCTCATATCGCTTGGCACAATCATCATTGACATCGTTACAAAGAATGCGATTTACGACCAGTATGTAGTTGCACAGAACCTTACTCAGAGACTTGCAAAGCCAAGCGCTGAGCACATCTTCGGATGTGACGAGCTCGGAAGGGACCTTTTCTTTAGGGTACTTTGGGGCACGAGGCTTTCACTCTTCATCGGTCTTGCAGCCATTATCATTGCAACCGTGGCAGGTGGTATCCTCGGACTTATCGCAGGATATTACGGCGGAGTTGTTGATACTGCAATCATGCGTGTAATGGATGTGCTTCTTGCAATTCCATACATGCTTCTTGCAATGGCCATCGTTTCAGCACTTGGAACGAGCACAAGGAACCTTCTCATAGCGCTTTCGGTTCCAAACATCGCAAAGTATGCGAGAATCGCGAGGGCGGCAGTCCTTACCGAAAAGGATAAGGAGTATGTTGAGGCAATGAGGGCTAACGGTGCGGGAGACCTGCTTATTCTCTTTAAGTACATCCTCCCGAACGCATTCGCACCAATCCTTGTACAGGTTACACTTGGTATCGGAGATTCTATTCTTGCAGTAGCAGGACTTTCCTTCCTCGGAATCGGCGTTCAGCCGCCGTCAGCCGAGTGGGGCGCTATCCTCACAACAGCAAGAACATACATGAGAGACGCAATGCACGTATCTGTTTTCCCGGGTGCAGCACTTATCATTACGGTTATGGTCTTCAACCTCTTCGGTGACGGACTCCGTGATGCTATGGACCCGAAGCTTAAAAGGTAAGGTGATACTATGGAAGATATACTTAATATTAACGACCTGGTCGTTCGGTATCATACCGAGACAGATACTGTCAATGCACTTAATAACATCAGTCTCACACTTAAGGAGGGCGAGACACTCGGCCTTGTAGGAGAGACGGGTGCCGGCAAGACAACACTTGCAAAAAGCATTATGCAGCTTATCGCATTCCCTGGAAAGATTGAGTCGGGAAGCATTGAATATGACGGAAGAAACCTTCTCGAGCTTCCAATTGAGGAAATCCAGAAGATCCGCGGAAATGACATCTCAATGATTTTCCAGGATCCGATGTCATCACTTAACCCGGTTATCACCGTAGGCGACCAGATTGCAGAGGTTATTGAGACACACGATAAGTGTACCCACCAGGAGGCACTTGAAAAGGCAAAGAAGATGCTTGAGATGGTAGGTATCGCTCCCGAGCGTTACAAGGATTACCCGCACCAGTTCTCGGGCGGAATGAAGCAGAGGGTTGTTATCTCAATTGCCCTTGCATGTAACCCAAAGATTCTCATAGCAGACGAGCCGACAACGGCACTTGACGTTACAATCCAGGCACAGGTTCTTGAAATGATGAGGGACCTCCGCCAGAAATACAATACTGCAACAATCCTTATTACACATGACCTCGGAATAGTTGCACAGATGTGCGACAGGGTGGCAATCATCTATGCGGGAGAGATTATCGAGACGGGTAACCTTCAGGATATCTACAAGCATACGGCACATCCGTACACAGAGGGACTTCTCGGTTCAATTCCGCAGATTAATAAGGATGTAAAGAGACTTACTCCGATCGAGGGCCTTATGCCTGACCCGACAAAGACATACGAGGGCTGTGCATTTGCAGAAAGATGTAAATATGCAACCGACGCATGCAGGTCAGGAGAGTTAGAGTTCAGGTGCGTTTCGGAGGGCCACTATACAAAGTGCATCCTCGATGCTCCGTTTAAAGGGGGAGAAATAAATGAGTGAACCGATTATTGAGGTAAAAAACTTAAAGAAATATTTCAGTACCCCTGCGGGAATGCTCCAGGCTGTTGATGATGTAAGCTTTACAATCAACAAGGGAGAGACACTCGGAGTAGTAGGAGAGTCTGGCTGTGGAAAGTCTACACTTGGAAGAACAATCCTGCGTCTTCACGATTCAACATCGGGACAGATTCTTTTCCATGGTGATGACATCACAAAGTACAATAAGTCACAGCTTAAGGCACTTCGCTCAAAGATGCAGATCATTTTCCAGGACCCGTATGCCTCACTTAATCCGAGGGCAACGGTAAGCCAGGCAATTGCGGAGCCGTTAATCATTCAGGGAGTACTAAAAAGAAACGATAAGGCTGCCATTGAAAAGCGCGTTGAGGAGATGATGGACCTTGTAGGACTTGCAAGAAGATTCAAGAACTCATATCCGCACGAGCTCGACGGAGGAAGAAGACAGCGTATCGGAATCGCCAGGGCACTTGCCCTTAATCCCGAATTCATCGTATGTGACGAGCCTGTTTCGGCGCTTGACGTATCAATTCAGGCACAGATCCTCAACCTCATGCAGGATCTTCAGGAGCAGCTCGGTCTTACATATATGTTCATTACACATGACCTTTCTGTAGTAAAGCACCTTAGCGAAAGAATTGTTGTAATGTACCTTGGACAGATAGTCGAGGAGGCTTCACCAGAGGAGCTTTTTGAAAACCCGACTCATCCGTACACAAAGGCATTGCTTTCAGCCATCCCGGTTCCTGACCCGGACGTAAGGATGGAGAGAATAATGCTTAAGGGCGAAATCACATCCCCGATCAACATGCAGCCGGGATGCAGATTCGCAAAACGTTGCCCCTATGCAACAGAGGAGTGCTTAAAGCCCGTTGTTGCAAGGGAAATCAAACCAGGTCATTCGGTTTCATGCCTTATGATAAATAATTAAACGAAAGAAAAGTACAAAAAGGAGAAATTATGAAAAGAGTATTTTCAGTATTACTTGCTTCAGCAATGATCTTTGTACTTGCAGCATGTGGCTCATCTTCATCATCTGCACCTGCTTCAACTACAGCAGCCGCATCAGGTGAAACAGCAGCAGCCGCAGCAGCTACAGAGTATAAGGACACACTTGTTTTCTGTAACGGACAGGATCTTACAACTCTCGATGCTTCTATCGGACAGCAGGAGAGAGCTGTTTACCTTACAAACCATATGTTCGATCCGCTTGTAACATTCGGCGAGAACGAGCAGATCGTTCCGTGCCTTGCTGAGAGCTTCGAGTGGAGCGATGACAGCATCACACTTACAGTTGTATTAAAGAAGGGTGTTAAGTTCCACGATGGTTCTGACATGACAGCTGAGGACGTTAAGTTCACTATGGACCTTCTTCAGCAGCGTGGTATGACATTCGGTGGAAACTACGACAACACAGAAATCGTTGATGATTACACAGTAAAGATCCACCTTAATGCTCCTAACCCTGCATTCCTTAACACAATTGCTATGCCACAGTGCTGCATCCTTCCAAGCGATGCATACGATGAGGCTACATTCGGCCAGAACCCGATCGGAACAGGCCCATACAAGCTTAAGGAGTACAAGGAAGGCGACTACTACACAATCGAGAGATTTGATGATTACTTCGGAGAGCCTGCAAAGACTCAGTACATCACTCTTCGTATCGTTCCGGAGCCATCTCAGAGAGCTATCCTTCTTGAGACAGGCGAGGTTGACGTAGCTTACAACCTTTCATTCAACGATATCGACAGACTTTCAAACGATCCTAACATGAAGGTTCTCAGAAGCCCTTCAATGAAGGTTATCAACATCGATTTCAACTGTCAGTCAACAGGTCCTATCGGCAATCCTAAGGTTAGACAGGCTGTAGAGTGCGCAATGGATAAGGACATCATCGTTAACTCACTCCTTTCAGGCTATGGTGAGGTTTCAAAGAGCCTTATCAGCCCGCTTGCAGCTGACTACCGTGAGACATTCGTAAATGAGTACAATCCGGAGAAGGCTAAGCAGCTTCTTGCAGAGGCAGGCTATGCTGACGGATGTGAGATGACACTCTTCACAAACTCAGACCAGATCAACGGAGAGATGGCTACAGTTATCCAGAACCAGCTTGCAGCAGTTGGCATCAAGCTCAACATCGTTGTACAGGATGATAACACAACATTCGCAATGGTAGAGAATGGTGAGGACTTCGACATGATTCTTGACTTCTTCCAGTGCGCAAGTAAGCATGCTGACTACGTATTCGTAAATGCTTACACATCAGACTCATTCAACAACTACTCAAGATACTTTGATGATGAGTTCGACCAGACATACTACAAGTACTGCGCAACAGCAGAGGGCGAGGAGAGAGAAGCACTTCTTAACAAGCTCTATGAGATGCTCGGAACAAACACTCCTGCAATCGGTATCTACACAGAGAACAAGATTGTTGTTACAAGCGCAAAGGTTGATGGCGTAAAGCTCAGCACATCAGGTGCACACGAGTTCCAGTACGCTACAGTGGCTAAATAATAAGTAATAAAGTAAACATGTGGGAACAGAGCAAATCTGTTCCCGCTTTTTGAAAGGAGAAGGAAATGTCTTCTTTAAACGAACTAAAAACCAGGGTTTGCGATCTTATTGATTCGCATAAGGCTGAGATTCTCGAGGTTTCCCACAAGATTCACGAAAATCCCGAGCTTGGACTTGAGGAATTCTTTGCATGTGGTCTTCTTTGCGAAAAGCTAGAGGAAAACGGATTTAGCGTCAGAAAGGGGCTTGCTGGTCTTGAGACCTCCTTTAGGGGCGACTACTTTTCAGGTAAGGAGGGACCGAGAATTGCAATCATCGCTGAGTATGATGCTCTTAAAAACCTCGGTCACGGCTGCGGCCACAACATCATTGCGGCTGCTGCAATCGGAAGTGCAATCGCACTTAAAGAGGTGATGTCTGAAACAGGCGGCAGTCTTGCCGTTATGGGAGCACCCGCTGAGGAGACCATGGGCGGAAAGATTAACCTTCTAGATGCGGGAGAGTTTGACGACTGTGACTATGCGATGATGATTCATCCGTGTCCCGGTGAGGGAATAGTCGGAAGGGGCGGCCTTGCATGCTGCGAGCTTACCTTCGAGTATTTTGGACGTCAGGCACACTCTGCAACGGAGCACCTCGGAATTAACGCACTCACGGCTCTTATAAATACATTTAATAACATTGCACTAATCCGCGAGACCTTTAAGCCTGGTCAGAAGCTTAACGGCATAATCCTTAGCGGCGGTGATGCATCTAACATAGTTCCAGGATATGCTAAGTCAACCTTCTGCGTAAGGGCAAATACGCTTACGGAGCTTAAGGAGCTTAATGAGAGGGTTATTAGATGTGCGGAGGCTGCAGCAGCGGGTGTTGGTGCAACTGTTAAGTATGAGACAGGACCTCTCTTTGCGGAAAGATACAGTAACCGCGTGATGGACGAATGCTATCTTGAGAACATGAAGGCCATCGGGGTACCGCTTCACTTCCCAAAACCTGGCGAAATGGTCGGATCTTCCGATATCGGAAATGTTTCTCTTAAGATGCCGACAGTCCATGAGTATACATCAATCACTCCCGAGCATATCGCTGAACATACGGTTGAGTTTAGAAATGCGGCTGTGAGCACGCTTGGAGACGAGGGCTGCATTAACGGTACAAAGGGTCTTGCAATGCTTGCACTTGACATACTCTGTAACGAAGCCTTAAGGGAAAAAATCAATAAGGAATTCGAGGAAACCGTGAAATGAAGCTTCTGTATCTGATACCCGGAAGTGCAGGCCCGGGCTTTGACATGGATGAGGTAAAAAGAAGGGAAGGAATTCTACAGGGAATGGCTTCCCCGGGAACACTTGTAACGGCTGACGTTTCCGGTGAAGGACCGTTAAGCATTGAATCGGCAGTCGATGAGGCAAACTCTGTGCCCAGCATGATTAAAAAGGCAGTCATCGCAGAGAGTGAGGGCTATGACGGAATCATAGTCGGATGTGCGGGAGACCCCGGTCTTGAGTGCCTTAAGGAGGCCGTGAGGATTCCCGTTGTGGGACCGGCGCAGGTTTCCTATGCTTATGCTTCACTTATCGGAAGAAGGTTCTCAGTAATAACTCCCGTTGATTCATGCATCGGAACAACAATAGACCTTATCCGTAAATATGGCTTTAACGATAACTGCGTAAGCATACGCTCGGCAGGAATCTCTGTCCTTGACATAACAAAAGACCCGAAAATCGCGGAGAAGAAGACGAGGGAGCAGAGTATCATCGCAAGGGACACTGACGGAGCAGACTGCATAGCACTTGGATGCATGTCACTTGCATTTGCGGGCTTTGATGAGGAACTTTCGGGTGAACTTGGAATCCCTGTCATAAATCCGCTGAAAACGGCTCTCTACACCCTCGAGGACATGGTTAAGATGAAGCTTAGCCAGAGCATGAAGGCCTATCCCCACAGAGGTTAAATGAACGAAAACTAAAACTTGAGTATTCGGCTTACATGTGGTAGCATATAAAAATATTGTTGATATTATCAGCTAACAGAATACTTAATGCTTATTAGAGGGAACTAGGCAGAATAACGGTATGGGACATACTTTGTTTAACGTGCCTAAAAACACCCGAAACACAGCCGTCTCAGGAATTTACCGGGACGGTTTTTTATTTTATAGGAGGCAGCATGCAGCTTACACAGAACGGACTTCAAAACAAGATTAATGAAATCGCAGACAGAATCCGTACATTAAGACTCATTGCAGGTTACACTGAGGAGTATATGGCAGCCCGCAACGGTGTTACCATTGACGACTACATCTCCTACGAGACAGGCGAAAAGGACCTCGACTTTGCGTTCCTTTTCACATGTGCTCAGATTTTCAACATAGACGTAACCGAGCTTATCGAGGGTTCTGCACCTACACTTAGCAAGTACACACTTACAAGAAAGGGCACCGGACAGCGTGTTGAGGAAGCACACGGCATGGTTTACTATAACCTTGCACACCGCTTCAGAAACAGAATCGCCGAGCCGCTTTTCGTTACGATTAAGTATGACGAGAATGCCGAGCTTCGTCCAATCGAGGTTACGACACATAGCGGTCAGGAGTGTGACATTGTCATTAAGGGCCACCTCAAGGTGCAGGTCGGAGACCACACTGAGATCCTCGGACCAAACGATACGATTTACTACGATTCATCAACACCTCACGGAATGATAGCCACAAACGGCGCTGACTGTGAGTTTTATGCAATCGTTCTTAATCCTGAGAATTACGAGGAGGAAAAGCAGGAGCCAGTACCTGTATTCACAACTACACGTACAACCGGCGTTCACCGTATCTGGGAAAAGTTCATCGACCCTGTCGAGGACGGAAATGGTGTGCTTAAGAGCATTTCCTATAAGAATGCCGACACCTTCAACTTTGCATACGATGTTGTTGATGAACTTGCACGTAAGGATCCCGAGAAGCTCTGCATGCTCCATATCAGCACCGACAAGGAGGAAAAGCGCTTCACCTTTAATGACATGAAGAAGATGAGCGGTCGTGTTGCCAACTACTTTAAGTCACTTGGCATAAAGAAGGGCGACAGGGTACTCCTTATCATGAGAAGAAACTGGCAGTACTGGCCTATAGTAGTCGGTCTTGAAAAGCTCGGCGCAGTTGCAATTCCTGCAGTTGACCAGCTTCTTGAAAAGGACATCCTTTACCGTATCGAGCTTGCAGGTGTTACAAGCGTTGTATGTACATCCTTTGGAAATGTTTCAGATGAGGTTGAAAAGGCTGCTGAGAAATATGGCAATGTACAGAACCTCATAATGACAAACGGCGCCAAGGAGGGCTGGCACGACTTCGATACTGAGTTTGAGATGTTCTCGAGCCACTTCCCGCGTACAAACGATACAATCTGTGGCGACGACCCAATGATGATGATCTTTACATCAGGCTCAACGGGATATCCGAAGCTTGTTGTACATAACTGCAGGTATCCGCTTGGTCATTTCGTAACGGCACGCTACTGGCACTGCGTTGACCCTGACGGACTCCACCTTACGATTTCAGATACAGGCTGGGCTAAGTCAATGTGGGGTAAGATTTTCGGTCAGTGGCTCTGTGAGGCAGCCGTATTCGTATACGACTTTGACCGCTTCCACGCAGACGACATCATGCCGATGCTCGGAAAGTACCACATCACAACCTTCTGTGCACCGCCTACGATGTACAGGATGTTCATAAAGGAAGACCTTTCACAGTACGACCTTTCTACAATCAAGCACGCAAGTACAGCCGGTGAGGCCATGAACCCCGAGGTATTTAACCGCTTCAGGGAGGCTACGGGACTCAGCGTAATGGAGGGCTTCGGACAGTCAGAGGGACCGGTTCTTATCGGTAACTTCGTCGGCATGACACCAAAGATCGGCTCACTTGGAAAGCCGAATCCGGCATTTGATATTAGGCTTATCGATGCCGATAACAACGAGGTTCCTGCCGGTGAAACTGGAGAAATCTGCATAAGGACAGTTGAGAACGTTCCTTGCGGACTTTTAAGCGAGTATTACAGGAATCCGGAGGAGACCATTGCCACATGGCATGACGGCTACTACCATACAGGCGACCTTGCTTGGAAGGATGAGGACGGATACATCTGGTATGTCGGACGTGCAGACGACCTTATCAAGTCATCTGGCTACCGTATCGGACCGTTCGAAATCGAGTCCGTTATCATGGAGCTTCCGTACGTTCTCGAGTGCGGAGTATCGCCTGAGCCTGACGAGTTAAGAGGCCAGATTGTAAAGGCAAGCATCGTGCTCGTTAAGGGCAAGGAGGGCACAGAGGAGCTTAAGAAGGAGATTCAGGATTACGTTAAGCAGCGTACCGCTCCGTATAAGTACCCGCGTGTCGTAGTATTCCGTGACGAGCTTCCAAAGACAACAAGTGGCAAGATTATCCGCCACAAGCTGTAATGGATAAAATAAACTTAATACTATTATAAAACAAAACGGTTTCGCTCATGCGGAGCCGTTTTTGATGTAAAGGAAGTATTTGAACGAAAGGGAAACAAATTCATAGCGTCAGCAGGCTAAATGAATTGCCTTAAGGAATGCACGCTTTTTTATTTGCTTATACAATGGTATAATCGGTAAAGGAGGTGATCTTATGCCGCTTAGGATAGTTCGTGATGACATTACAAAGATGAATACCGATGCCATAGTCAATACCGCAAACCCGCTCGTATTCGTGGGACCAGGATGTGACAAGGCAATTTACAATGCAGCAGGCTACGATAAGCTGTTTAGCTACCGAAGGGACAATATCGGTGAAGTAGCCGAGGGAGAGGCATTCATTACACCTGGCTTTGATTTAAAGGCAAGGTACATTATCCATGCGGTAAGTCCGCTTTTTATTGACGGAAAAAGTGGCGAGGAGGAACTTCTTCGCGCGTGCTACAGGAATAGCCTCAGAATCGCAGCTGAAAATAAACTTAAATCGGTTTCATTTCCGCTCATTTCCTCGGGAAGCTTCGGATACCCGAAGGAGGAGGCGATGCGAATTGCCGTTGACGAGATTAATGGCTTTCTTCTTAATAATGAGATGGAGATTTATCTCGTAGTTTTCGATGATAATTCGACTAAGCTTGGAAGGAAGCTTTACCCTGACCTCGAAGCCTATATTGACAGTAACTATGTTGATGAGGCACTCGACCTCGAATATGGTAAAGCATTAAGACCTTCGGCCCCGCGCATGCTTGCCCAGGCTATGCCGCTTCTAGTGGAAGAGCAGAAAACGAGTGAGCCGGAGTACCCTAGTGCAGCCGGTGGCAGTGTTTTTAGGAAAAGGGATTTCCTTAGAAGTGCTCAAGCGTCATCTACTAATGAGTACGATGAAGCCGCTGATATCGAATATAATAAGGCCTATGATTTAGAACTTGATGAGGCTTTGGATTTTAGCATTAATTCTTTGTATGGCGCTTCGGAAAAATGCTATAAACCGGAATCAGCCGAAGAGAAATCGTCAGATGACTTTGAGGTAAAGCATGTAAGTAAGCTTGATGAGAGAATGGAGCATATGACAGATACCTTTTCGGAGTATCTTTTATATCTCATTAAGGAAAAGGGCTTTGAGAATGCAGAGGTCTATAAGCGGGCAATCGTTGATAAAAAGATCTTTTCAAAGATAAAGAATAATCCCGATTACCACCCGAACAAGCTAACAGCACTATGCCTTTGCATGGGCGCAAAGCTTAACCTCGACGAGTCAAGGGATCTGCTTATGCGTGCAGGATATGCGCTGTCACCCTGTGACAAGACTGACATCATTTTCTCATACTTTATCGAGAATAGGATTTATGACATGATAGAGCTCGACATCCAGCTAGAGGAGCACGGACTGCCTTGCATTATAGAATGATATTGCAGCTATTTGATTAACTGCTTATGCCAGCGAACGTTGTTTAATTAACATGTGTATTTTATAAGCAGGTAAATTGTTTAAATATAAATAAATACAGACTCTGAGTAATGCATAAATAATAATTTTTACGGTCGTTTTCAAAGCGACCGTTTTTTTATTTTGATTTTGTATAATGACCCCATCAGAAGAAAACATGAATCAAAGTAACACGAAAAGATACTTCTGATACATCAGTAATCAGGAACAAAAGTTCATCCGAAGTATGCAAGGAATAAAAGTGGGAATTCGGAGAAAGAAAAATCATAACAAAACAGGAGGTCATTAAAATGAAAAAGGGATTAACGGAGGTAGTTTTCATACTTGACAGGAGCGGTTCGATGAGCGGGCTTGAGGCAGACACGATCGGAGGCTTCAACTCGATGATTGAGAAGCAGAAAAAGGAGGAGGGAGAGGCTTTTATATCGACCATTCTCTTTGATGACAGACAGGAGGTGCTTTATGACAGGGTTCCGGTTAGTAAGGTCGAGCCAATGAACGATAAGCAGTACTTTGTACGTGGCTGTACGGCTCTTCTTGACGCACTTGGCGGAGCAATCCACCATATCGGAAACGTTCATAAGTATGCGAGGGAGGAGGACAGGCCTGAAAAGACACTTTTCATCATTACGACTGACGGAATGGAAAATGCGAGCAGGATGTACACATATGAAAAAGTAAAGGAAATGGTTGAAAGGCAGAAGGAAAAGTACGGCTGGGAGTTCCTTTTCCTCGGTGCAAACATTGACGCTGTTGAGACTGCTGGAAGGTTTGGAATTGACCGCGACAGGGCACTTAACTATGAGTGTGACAGGGCAGGAACAGCAGTTAACTTTAAGGCAATGTCAGACGCAGTATCGGCAGTAAGAAAGTCAAAGAACCGTAAGGAGATGGATGATGCGGTATTTGCAGCATGTGCCCCAATCAGGGAGGATTATGAGAAGAGACACAAACAATAAGCAGTAAATAAGTGTCAAAACAATAATTAAAATCGATTAAAGCGTATTTAAAATTTGAATAATTTGATACAAAAATATGTTGTAAAAACAGAAAAAAATATCTACTGAAAATGCGAAAACTCCCTGACTCTTGTGGTCAGGGAGTCTTTGTATGTATTTATTAAGTCAAAACATAACTATTTAGAAAAATATCTAATTACCTCTTGCGTTATCAGTAAGATAGTGATATAACCTATTTAGAAATTAATCTAATTAGAGAAAAATCTAAATACTTATCAGAATCAAAAAATAAAAAGAAGGGAGGAATAAGATGAGCTTTAACGAAACAATGAAGGCATTATCAGATCCGACAAGACGAGAGATACTTAACCTTTTAAAGAGTGGATCTCTTACTGCCGGTGAAATAGCTTCAAATTTCGACATGACAGGAGCAACTGTTTCACATCATCTGGCACAGCTTAAAAAGGCCGGCCTTATCGTGGAAAGCAGGGAAAAGAACTTCATTCACTATTCACTCAACGCATCAGTACTTGAAGAGGTTATGCTATGGATTGCAGCACTAAAGGGTGACCAGGGTAAGGAGGCGAAATAAATACTTATCTTTATAACAGTACTAAAAAACACGTCAAAGTAAAACTTAAAGTTTGAAGCAATAAAACAAAACTAAAACATTGAAGCAATATACAAAATATAAGCTTTAACTTAGGCAACCACATAATAGTTTTTAGAAGGAGAAAACTAAAATGAAGATTAATAAAACCACACAGATACTTACAACAATTGTTTGTTTAATACCTATAATTATTGGCATCATCCTTTTGCCGCAGCTTCCTGATCAGATTGCAACACACTGGGACAGCGCAGGAAACGTTAACGGAGTAAGCAGTAAATTTATGGCTGTAATCGGCTATCCCGGAATCCTGCTTCTTGTAAACATTGCGATGCCGTTTCTACTCAAAATGGATCCGAAGCATCAGAACATGGGTGATAAGCTTGTATCACTCGTTATGTGGATCATTCCCTTCGTTTCACTTTTATGCTCTGCAATGACACTTTCAAACGCACTCGGAAAGTCACTTCCGGTTCAGATAATTATCCCTACTTTACTCGGAGTTTTGTTCGTGGCAATCGGTAACTACCTGCCAAAAACAAAGCAGACCTATACGATGGGCATTAAGCTTCCATGGACTTTTAACAGTGAAGAGAACTGGAACAGGACACACCGCCTTGCAGGCTTCATCTGGGTGTTCTGCGGCATCCTGATAATAATTGGAAGCTTCCTTCCATATACAGAAATAATCACTGCTGTATGTCTCATAGTGATGGTCTTCGTACCGGGTATTTACTCATATGTTTACTACCTTAAGAACGAGAAGCAGGGGTAAGTTCTGAAAATATATAACGTTGTGCATCATAGCCTGGGAATTAAGTCCCCGGGCTTTTTTATCGCTTATTCGATCACCTTAATCAGAGCAGTAATTCCTTTACTTATTTAATCATCTTAATCAAAGGGATAATTCTTTTACTTGTTCAATCATCTTAATCACAGTGAACTACTTTACTTAATCAATCCTATTAATAAAAAGCTTGAAATAGATTGCGTTTTTTTTATTCAAAAACAATCCGATTTCAATCCAAGGCTTTCTGGATTGACAAATTTCTAAGTTCATTGCCATCCATTTTTTACGTGAAAGGAATTGGATTGAAAATGGACACGGAATAATACAATCCAATTTGGGGACGGCTTAATATGGATTGAAAAAGGATGTTATTTTGACAATCCAAAATGGGTATGGTGTGCGATAGGATGGCAATCATAAATTGTAACAGGCTCAGCATGCATTGTAACAGGTGTTGCAGTCAAAATACAAAATAGCTTACTTTTTGACTGTAAATTGTAACAGGTGTTGCAGTCATAATACAAAAAAGCTTACTTTTTGACTGCATAATAATGCACTCATTGCAGTCAATATTCTAACCACTGTTGTTTTTGAATGCAGCGATTTAGTCCTTATGCAGTCACAATGAATATCAACACTGATATTGACTGCACCAATAAAAAAATATGCAATCAAAATAGCCAGTATTTATGTTTGTGACGGAAACGCTTATTTAAAATGCAATCAAAAATAGGCATTGAGATATTAGTGACGGAAGTTACAAGTATTATGGGATGAAAAGAGGGGAGAGAGGAGTATTAAATGTTCGAATGTGAGCGGTCAATAGGGATATTTAGGCTGCGATATGCGGTATAACAGGGATATAGCGGTCAAATACGAGGTGTAATTGCAGGGATGAACGAGATGATTGAAAAGCTACGAATGAAATCGATATAAAAGTATTATATAGTATAGGTTACATAAGGATAATAAACAATTGATAATATTCGGCAATAAATTAATAATATATTGATAAATTGCCCGAATATATGATAAAATGCTTGAAATTGTACGTATAGCAAATGAAGGCGGAAGAATGAAAGTGATTAGTTTTGGAGAAGGATGAAGACTAGCAAACAGGTTTCAATTGAATGGAATTTATCGATGAGGTCGGTCAACAATCTGTGCATAAACGGAAGGATTCCGGGGGCACAGAAGAAGGGGCGGACATGGATGATTCCCGACGATGCCGTTAGGCCAACGGACAACAGAGTAAAGAGCGGAAGGTATGTAAAGAAGAGGGATAGCGATGAGCTTCTGCCCCTTCCGTTTGGTGTGGCTGATTATCAAAAATGCAGGACTGATTATTACTGTGTTGATAAGACTCTCATGATAAAGGAGTTCCTTGACAGGAAAACACCGGTGTCACTATTCCTTCGTCCAGACGGATTTGGAAAAAGTATGAACGTTGACATGCTGCAGTGCTTTTTTGAGGCTAAAAAGGAGAAGACATCGCAGTATTTTGAGGATACGGCAATATGGAAATGCAGGGGAAATTACAGGGCTTACCAGGGTAAATATCCAGTGATTAGAATTTCTCTTTCCGGGGTAAACGGGGGAACCTGGGAGCGCGTACTTGAGAAGCTTGCCGCAGTCATTAGGGATGAATCTAAGAGGCATTACGATATACTTCACAGCAGGAAGATCTCAGAGTACGACAGGGCGTTCATCAAGCGCATGATGAGTTACATTCCTGAAAACTACAGGGCGGCTCGTGGGTTTGATGACAGTTCCAGAGACACGGAAACAACAGGCAAACACTCATTGCATTCAGGAAATGCCGCAGAGTCCGGACCAAATGAGTATGAACTCAAAACATCTCTTAAGAGGCTTTCGAGGATGCTCGCAATATGCTATGGCAGGAATCCTGTTATCATAGTTGAGGATTATGACACGCCGATCTTGAAGGTTTCGGGTGTAAATGGGAATGAAAATGTTAAGGGGGAGCTGCTTCGTTTCCTGAGGGAATTCATGAAGAATACCTTCAGGGATAACAGGCATATTTCCTATGGCATCATTACAGGTGTTTTAAGCAGTGCCGCAAATATGGAAAACGGCAGTACCATTTTCTCGGATCTTAACGGTCTCGAGGTTTATGATTCTGCTAATGATGCGTACGGAAGGTGTTTCGGTTTCACACAGAATGAAGTCTACGAAATGCTAAGGTACTACGGAATCAGCAGAAAAATGTCCGAAATCGAGGAGTGGTTCGGAGGATATGGTGGTGAGACTCTGTATAATCCGATGGGCGTTATTGGATATATTTCAAATGGCTGCATCCCCCGCGTTTCGTGGGATAATGAAGATGGAAATGGAAATGAGTTTCTTGAGGGGCTGATTTACGAAAAGAATGCAGAAATCTGTGCGAAGCTAATAGGACTGACTGAGGACGAGAGACTTACGGCGAGGATAGTTCCGGGTAATGATTTCGCTTCGTCAAAAATTAACGCAAGTGGAACCTTAGATGCTGGCGATGTTGGAGCTGATTACACATGGGTGCCAGGGTATCTTCTTGGCAGTGGATATCTGACTACCGTAAGAATCGAAGTCCAGAATGACGGTGCAAGAATGTGTGAGCTTTGTGTGCCAAACAGGGGTGTTAAAGCACTCTTTAATGGCATAGTAAAAAGGCATATGCTTGCTGAAGGTTCACTTACAAATGTGATAATCAATGATACCGCGGAGGGCCTCTACAAAAAAGACTATGCGGGAATACCAGGGCTTCTTGCAGCATTCCTTGAAAATGCAATTAGTGTCACTGACGACGGAACAGATGAAGCGTTTTTCAGCCTGATTCGTGGCCTGCATGTACTCACTGATGATTATTACAGGGTTAAAAGCGAAGCGGTCGGTGCCGGAAAGTTTGATGTATGCCTCATGCCAAAGAATGCAGGTGCAGGTTATCCCGGTGTTGTGATGGTGCTAATGACAAAGAGGGAGCTTGATGAGGGAGCACTTAACAGGCTTTCTGATGAGGCACTTATTCAGACAGGTTCATCACGTATGTTGTTGGATGTGTCAGCGGGCGCATCAGCTGGTGTAGAAACTAATGCGGTTAATGAACCAGGTCAGCCTGATATTGGTGGGCTCATAAGACTTGGAGTTGCTTTCTCGGGAAAGAAGACCATCATGAAGGCGTACGGGGTATGATATGGAGTAAAAAATAGCAAAAAAGAATAGAAAAAAAGTATGCAAAAATGATGTCTGGATGTTGTGAAATACACACTGTCCAGACATCTTTTTTTGTGGGTTGGGGTAGGAATGTTCATTTGAATCACAAGTGGAAAGTATCATGTGAATTCAAGTGAAAACTATTATGCG
>JAUNDA010000037.1:17697-20313 GCA_030526295.1 Eubacteriales bacterium | reverse complement strand
TTAAACTATGATTAGGGTTCATGAAAAACTTGATATAAATCCGGAGTTTGACTTTTCGGTGATAGCTCCGCCTGAAAGAATCATATTCTTTGACATTGAGACAACTGGATTTCGGGCAGGCAGAAGCCAGCTTTACCTCATTGGAACAGTATCCTATGAGGACGGGGCGTGGTATTTAAGGCAGCTTTTTGCCGAGGGTCCGATGGATGAGATGGCACTCATAAACGGCTTTGACGAGTTCCTAAAGGAAAAGAAGAAGGGGAACGACAGGATAATACTCATTTCCTATAACGGTGACGGCTTTGACATCCCGTACCTTCGCGAGGTGGAAAGACAGTACGGACTCTTTGACATCTTCAGAAATGCCATATCGCTTGACATGTTCAAGGTGGTTAAGCCGTTTAAGAAGCTTATGGGTACAAGTGACCTAAAGCTTAAAAGCATCGAGAAGTTCTGCGGCATTGACAGGGAGGACAGGTACTCGGGCGGTGAGCTTATCTACGTTTACGAGGAATACCTCAGGATGGGGCACATAGTAAAGGGCGGCTGCGAGGATAATGAGCTTAATGCGGCACTTCGTGATAAGCTTCTTACCTGCCTGCTTCTTCACAATGCGGAGGACATTGCCAACATGCCGCTTATTATGGGGATATACGGCTACAAGGCACTCATGGACGGAGACTTTGACTTTGAGTCTGCAGAGGTGATGGGAAATGTCCTTAATCTAAGATTCAGGCTGCGATGTCCGCTGCCACGTGAAATCTACATCGAAAATGAGGACATCGTGATTTCAGCATCGGGTGAGGACAAGACACTTCTTGAGGCAGCAGTTACACTTAGAAGTGCTGAGCTAAGGTTTTATTACCAGGATTACAAGAATTACTATTACCTTCCCCTCGAGGATTATGCGATTCACAAATCCCTCGGTGAGTTTGTTGCAAAGAATCAGAGAAAGCAGGCAACAAGGCAGACCTGCTACACTAAAAAGGAGGGCGTATTCTTTAAGGAGGCAGAGCCGGTTTTCCAGCCGGTATTCTATGAAACCTTTAAGGGTTCAAAGTACGCCGAGTTAAATGATGAGGTTCTCGAAAATCATGAGGGATTAAAGCAACTGATTTTAACATTTTTGGTATGAATTTTAGTTATATTGTGCTATAATCGGGCCTATGGAACAGAATTTATCAAATTACAGGGCTTTTTATGAGACAGCAACTGCCGGAAATATTTCGAAGGCAGCCACAAGACTTGGCATCAGCCAGCCTGCAGTTTCAAAAGCAATCACAAAACTTGAAACAGCATTCGGTACCCGTCTTTTCGTAAGAACACAGAGAGGAGTAAAACTGACACCGGAAGGAGATGTTCTTTTTGAGCATCTCTCGGAAGCGTTCTCAAATATTGAAAAGGGCGAGGAGGAGCTTAAGCATCTGAGGGATTACCAGTATGGTTATCTTAAAATCTGCTCGTCATCAACGCTTTGCAAATTTTTCCTCATGCCTTACCTCAAGGCCTTTTTCGAGGAGGACCCGTATGTAAAGCTCAATATTGAAAATACTACGACGGCAGCCACAATCAACAAGATCATTAACCAGAAGAGTGACATCGGTGCCGTGATTCTCGCAAAGCCAAGCAGCGAATACAAATTCGAGCCCTTCATGGAGGTCGAGGATATTTTCGTGTGCACGCCTCTTTACAGAAAGAGGCTTACTGAGCTTTACGGTGCGGACTGTGATGTTTTCGCAAAGGCAAACATAATGCTTCTTGACAGGGGACACCTTACAAGAAAGCATATCGACGAATATTTAAGGACAGAAGGAATTACTCCAAAGAGACTGCTTGAATTCCCGACAATGGACATGCTTATCGACATGGCCAAGGCTAACATGGGTGTGGCAAGCGTAATCAGGGAGTTCGTCGCAAAGGATATCGCAGACGGGGCACTTATCGAGGTTCCGATTAAGAAACATATCCCGAAGAGAAAAGCGGGCTTCGCTTATCTTGAATCAAACAGTAACGAGGCTCTCGCAAAATTCCTTAAGAGTATAAGGTAACAAATGGGCAGAGTAATTAACACTGAAGTAAACGGAGAAGAAGAGAAGAAGCTGGAAACCTCCCTGAGGCCGTTAAAGCTCGATGACTACATCGGCCAGGCTAAAATCAAGGAGATGATGAAGGTTTACATAAGTGCAGCCAGGGCAAGAGGCGAGGCAATGGACCATGTACTTTTCTACGGCCCCCCGGGACTTGGAAAGACAACCCTTTGCGGCATCATTGCAAACGAGATGGGTGTAAACATGAAGATTACATCCGGACCTGCAATCGAAAAGCCGGGCGAGATGGCTGCAATCCTCAATAACCTTCAAAAGGGCGACATTCTCTTTATAGATGAGATACACAGACTTAACCGTCAGGTTGAGGAGGTGCTTTACCCCGCAATGGAGGATTTTGTCATCGACATAATGCTCGGCAAGGAGGCGTCGGCGAGGTCTATAAGGCTTGAGCTTCCGGAGTTCACGCTTGTCGGAGCAACCACAAGGGCGGGCCTTCTTTCAGCACCCCTTAGGGACAGGTTCGGAATCGTCCAGAAGATGGAATTTTACAATAACGACGAACTTAAGA
>JAUNDA010000037.1:0-17687 GCA_030526295.1 Eubacteriales bacterium | reverse complement strand
AGAGGTCGGCGGGAGTACTCGGAGTCGACATTGACGATGAGGGAGCAAACAGAATTGCGAGACGTTCAAGGGGTACGCCAAGACTAGCAAACAGGCTCTTAAAGCGTGTCAGGGACTTCGCACAGATTAAGTACAACGGAACAATTACAAAGGAAGCAGCAGATTACGCACTTGACATTCTCGATGTTGATAAGCTCGGTCTTGATAATAATGACAGACTGTACCTGCTCACAATCATCGACAAGTTTGGAGGCGGACCTGTTGGAATCGATACAATAGCCGCATCGCTTTCAGAGGATGCGGGAACACTTGAGGATGTTGTTGAACCATACCTTCTCATGAACGGTCTCGTAAAGAGAACACCGAGGGGAAGGGTTGCCACCGAGAATGCCTACAGGCATCTTGGCAGGGAATACATGGGACAGCAGTCGCTCGATCTTGAGGTATAGGAGAAAGGGCTTTATGGAAGACAAAAACAAGACTGATGTGCTTATAGACGGAAAAATCTACAGCCTTTCAGGAGCATCTGCAGCATATATCCAGAAGGTTTCGGGATATATCAATACGAAAATTGCGGAAACAAAGACATCTCCGGGATACAAGAATCTTGACGCGGAGTACAGGTCACTCCTTCTTAACCTCTCAATAGCAGAGGATTATTTCAGTGCCTATGAGGAGACTGAAGCTCTTAAGAAGAGGGTTGATGAGCTTGAAAAGGAGCTCTACGAGGCACGCCACGATGTGATCAGTGCAAAGGTAAAGCTCGAAAAGAGCATGAACGGTGGTAAGAGATACTGATGGAACTTCTGGCACCGGCAGGATCATTTGAATGTGCTAAGGCAGCAGTAAATGCGGGAGCGGACGCTATATATATGGGCGGTCCGCTTTATTCTGCGCGCGCATATGCCGAGTCGAGTAAGGAGACAGAGGGCGAGTCAGACCTCATGAAGTCGATAAGATACTGCCACTTAAGGGGTGTAAAGGTCTATATGACTGTTAATACCCTGATGAGGGATAAGGAGCTTAAGGGAATTGCCGAATACATAAGGCCATATGCCGATATGAAGCTCGATGCCTTTATCGTACAGGACCTTGGACTTATGAAGGTGCTTAAGGAAAGCTTCCCTGAGATTCCGATTCACATGAGTACCCAGGCCTTTGTAACGGGACCGAGGTTTGCAAAAAGACTTAAGGAGCTCGGTGTGACAAGGGTTGTTCCTGCAAGGGAGCTTAGTTTAAGAGAGCTTAGGGCAATAGCTGATACCGGCATAGAGGTTGAGGCATTCATACACGGTGCACTCTGCTACAGCTACTCGGGACAGTGTCTCATGAGCTCGATGATAGGGGCAAGAAGCGGAAACCGCGGAAGGTGCGCGGGTCCGTGCAGGCTGCCGTATGAGGTATTTGACGAGCATAAGACAAGCATCGGAGAAAAGGATGAAAGCTACATCCTTTCAATGAAGGACCTTAATACGTTAAGGCGACTTGAGGACCTCGAGGAGGCCGGCGTCATGTCACTTAAAATCGAGGGCAGGATGAAATCCCCGGTATATGTGGCAGGAGTCGTGAGCGTTTACAGAAGATGGCTTGACCACGAGGGGACGGATATCGAGGGTGACCTTCGCATAATGAGGGAAATCTTTGACAGGGGCGGCTCGACTGACGGATACCTTTATAAGAATAACGGACGCGACATGGTCCAGCTTTTTGAAAAGGAAGAAAGCAGGGTTCCGGACGAACAAATCGTCAGGGAAATCACTGAAGAATACATAAATACCGATAAAAAGATTGGTATTAGCCTCGAGGCCGAATTCATAAAGGGCAGTGAGGCACACCTTGTGCTAAGGGCAGGGGATGTGAAGGCTGAGGCCTTCGGTCCTGTATGCGAAAGGGCTTCACAAAGACCTGTAAGAAAAGAAGACATAGAGGATAAGCTCCTTGCATTTGGAACGACGGATTTTGTGCCGGTAAAGGTAAGCGTCACCTCGGATGATGACATATTTATCCCTATGGGAGCAGTAAAGGAATTAAGAAGAAGTGCTGTTAAGGAACTTGAAAAGTGCATACTTGAGGGCGTCTGCGGTAACGCATGAGCAGTTTGATGCCCTTATAGCGATACCTGCAGTGGAGGCCATATACCTTGACGCTTGCTTTTTCATGCCGGAGGAATACAAGGAGCTGTGCGACAGGGCCCACAAGGGAAAGGGCGGCATTGGAAAGCTTATAGTCCTTAAGCTACCGAACGTGTGGCGTGAGAAGGCAGAGGCGTTCTTTGAAAGGTACAGGGAGACTGTATTAAATGCGGGCTTTGACGGCTTTATGGCAGGAAGCATTGAGGGAGTTCTGTGGTTAAGCGAGGCGGGGGCTCAGGGTGACATAATTCTCGACCATACAATCTACAACTTTAATTCCCTTACAGACGAAGAGCTTAGTGAGGTAACGGGACTTACGGAATATGAAACCACCTATTCGGTAGAGCTAAACAACAAGGAGCTAAACCGTGACGAGGCAGCCCGTGAGCTTATCGTATATGGCAGGACACCTCTCATGTACAGCGCCCAGTGCATAAGGCGCACGGCCCTAAGGTGCGACAAGAGGGAACAGGTAATGTATCTTAAGGACAGGACAGGCGCGGTAATGCCAGTAAGGAATGCCTGCAGGTTCTGCTACAACATTATCTATAATTCAGTGCCGACGGTGATTTACGACCTTGAGGATGAAATCCTGGCGGTTAATCCTTCGTCGGTAAGGTATGAATTTACAACAGAAAACGAAAAAGAAATTAAAAACATATTGAGCGGTGCAGTTCCAAAGGCATTTACGAGGGGTCATTTTCATCGTGGCGCACTGTGACGGAATGTGTTAAAATAAAAGGATTAGGAATAGAAATAGGGGGCTGTCGGGGAAACGGCAGCCGGGAAAACGGAGGATCGCAATGATAGAGGCGGTTAGCTGCGGAGGCATTGTCATTTACAGGGGCAAGGCGCTGCTGCTTTATAAAAATTACAAGAACAGGTATGAGGGCTGGGTTCTGCCTAAGGGAACCGTTGAAGACGGTGAGACACACGACGAAACGGCACTCAGGGAGGTTAAGGAGGAAACAGGTGCTGACGCAACAATCGTTGAGTACCTGGGCTCGAATTCCTACTCATTTATAGTACCCGAGGATACGGTGGAAAAGGATGTCCACTGGTATCTCATGCGTGGAAAATCATATTATTCAAGACCACAGGTCGAGGAGTATTTTAAGGACAGCGGATATTATAAATTTCACGAGGCAATTCATCTCCTCAAGTTCCAGAACGAGAGGGAAATGCTTATGAAGGCCTATGAGCGCTATTCGCAGCTCAAAAGAGAAGGAAAGTGGGAAAAATAATATGCTGTTAGAATTATTCATATCGTTTGCAAAGGTGGGAGTGATGACCTTCGGCGGAGGCGTCGCAATGCTCCCGATATTACAGCGTGAAATCGTTGAAAATAAGCACTGGGCAACAGAAGAGGAAATGATGGATTACTATGCCATCGGACAGTGCACGCCAGGTATTATCATGGTTAATACCGCTACATTCATAGGACAGAAGCAAAAGGGCATAATCGGCGGAATAGTTGCGACTCTCGGAGTGGTATTTCCGTCCGTGCTCATTATTTCAATACTTGCGGGTCTTATCCAGAATTTCTCGGATCTGAGCATCGTAAAAAATGCTTTTGCGGGAATCAGGGTATGTATAGTCGTGCTCATGTTCAATGCGGCAATGAAGCTTATGAAAAAGTCGGTTGTCGACATGGCTACATCTGTAATTCTCGTGCTCGTGCTTCTTGGAAGCCTGGCACTTGATGTAAGCCCCGTAATATTCGTAATACTTGCGGGTGTGGCAGGTGTTGTAATAAAGAATCTCATGGAAAGAGGTAAAAAGGCATGACATACTTAAGACTCTTTTATGAATTCTTCAAAATAGGACTTTTTGCGGTAGGCGGCGGAATGGCCACAATCCCGTTCGTTAAGGAAATGGGAGAGGTGACAGGCTGGTTCACAAATACCGAAATTATGAACATGCTGGCTATTTCAGAGTCTACACCGGGACCTATCGGCATCAACATGGCCACATATGTAGGCTATACCGTAGCGGGAATCCCGGGTGGAATAATTGCCACACTTGGAGAAATCACACCGTCGATAATCATTATTCTTATTATCGCCATGGTGCTTGACAAGTTTAAGAGCTCCACAATTGTAAAGGACATGTTCTACGGCTTAAGGCCTGCATCAACGGGACTTATTTTTGCAGCCATCATCGGTGTTGCAACAGCCGTTTTGTTCCCGAACATCCTCGCAGGAGACATCAAGTATGCGGAGTTTGTATTCGCTATCATCCTCTACATACTCACAAACTATGTAAAACCGCTCAAGGGACTGCACCCGATTGTCTTTATCGGACTTTCAGCAGTAGTGGGCATAATCATGAACTGGGGTTAATGAATGAAGGAATTTATTAAAATCCGCGGAGCATCTGAACATAACCTCAAAAATATAGACATAGACATTCCCCGTAACGAACTGGTTGTTCTTACGGGTCTTTCGGGTTCAGGAAAGTCCTCACTTGCCTTTGACACAATCTATGCCGAGGGCCAGAGAAGATACATGGAATCTCTTTCCTCATATGCAAGACAGTTCCTCGGACAGATGGAAAAGCCGAAGGTAAAGAGCATTGAGGGACTTTCGCCTGCAATCTCAATTGACCAGAAATCAACAAACCACAACCCGAGGTCTACAGTCGGAACGGTAACAGAGATTTATGATTACCTGAGGCTTCTTTATGCGAGAATAGGCATCCCGCACTGTCCGGAATGCGGCAGGGAAATTAAGAGACAGACAGTCGATGAGATGGTTGACAGCATCCTAAGGCTTCCCGAGGGAACAAGGATACAGCTCTTAAGCCCTGTTGTAAGAGGCAGGAAGGGAGAGCACACAAAGCTTTTAGAGCAGGCAGTTCGAAGCGGATACATAAGGGCAAGAATCGACGGAAGCATGTATGAGCTTACCGAGGAGATTAAGCTTGACAAGAACTTAAAGCACGACATTGAAATTGTCGTGGACAGACTGATAATAAGGGACGGCATCACGGGAAGACTTACGGATTCTGTTGAAAATGTGCTTAAGCTTTCGGGCGGTCTCATGATAGTAAGCATCATTAACGGAGAGGAGCTGACCTTCTCCCAGAATTTTGCGTGTCCTGACTGTGGTATAAGCGTAGAGGAAATCGAACCAAGGTCCTTCTCGTTCAATAACCCGTTTGGTGCATGCCCCGAGTGCTACGGCCTTGGCTACAAGATGGAATTTGACATAAGGCTCATGATTCCTGACGATACGCTTAGCCTCAACGAGGGAGCAATCCAGGTATGCGGATGGCAGTCTTCAAACAAGGCAGGCTCGTACTCAAACCAGATGCTTCTCTCGCTTGCCGATGCATACGGCTTTAGCCTCGACACGCCATATCAGGACCTGCCACAAAGGGCCAGGGACGTAATAGAAAACGGAACGGGCGGCGAGTCAGTAACACTTCGCTACACGTCAAAATACACAGGCTCGAACACGGTACAGAGAATTGCCTTTGAGGGACTTCTCGAGAATACGAGAAGACGCTACCGTGAGGCCTTTAACGACCAGAAGAGCGCATATGAGGAATATATGCGTACTGACGAGTGTCCGCTCTGCAGGGGACAGAGGCTTAAAAAATCATCACTTGCGGTAACTGTCGGCGGTGAAAACATTTATGAGCTTACAAACCATTCAATCAAGGACCTTCGCGACATGATGGCAGACCTTAAGCTCGATGATTTCAGAAAGCAGATTGGTGCCGTCATCCTTAAGGAGACAAGGGCAAGGCTTGAATTCCTTGTGGACGTGGGACTTGACTATCTCACGCTTTCAAGGGCTACCGCAACGCTTAGCGGCGGCGAGGCACAGAGAATACGTCTTGCAACACAGATAGGCTCCGGACTTGTCGGAGTTGCTTACATACTCGATGAGCCGTCAATCGGACTTCACCAGAGGGACAACACAAAGCTTCTTGGAACACTTAAGCACCTTCGTGACCTCGGAAACTCCGTTATTGTCGTGGAGCACGATGAGGATACGATGCGTGAGGCTGACTTTATCGTTGACATCGGCCCCGGTGCCGGAGAGCACGGCGGAAGGGTCGTGGCAGCAGGCACCTGCGAGGAGATAATGGAATGTGAGAATTCCATCACGGGTGACTACCTGGCGGGAAGAAGAAAAATCGAGGTTCCCGCTGTAAGAAGAAAGCCAAAGGGCTTCATCACAATAAGGAATGCCTACGAGAATAACCTAAAGCATGTGGATGTTGACATACCGCTTGGCGTCATGACATGCGTAACCGGAGTATCGGGAAGCGGAAAGAGCTCACTCATTAACGAGATTTTGTATAAGGACCTTGCAAGAAGACTCAATAAGGCAAAGACAATCCCGGGTAAGCATGACTCCATCGAGGGCACTGAGGCACTTGACAAGATCATCTGCATTGACCAGAGCCCGATAGGAAGGACACCGAGGTCAAACCCCGCAACCTACACCGGAGTATTCGACATCATAAGGGAGCTCTTTGCAAAGACGCCTGATGCAAAGCTTCGCGGCTATGAAAAGGGCAGGTTCTCCTTTAACATTAAGGGCGGACGATGCGAGGCGTGCTCTGGCGACGGAATCGTAAAAATTGAAATGCATTTCCTCCCTGACGTTTACGTTCCATGTGACGTATGCAAGGGAAAGAGATATAACAGGGAAACACTTGAGGTTCATTACAAGGGTAAGTCGATTTATGACATTCTCAACATGACCGTTGAGGAGGCACTTACGTTCTTTGAACCCGTTGAACAAATCCACAGAAGGATAAAGACTCTCTACGATGTAGGTCTTTCATACCTGAGGCTCGGCCAGCCAAGCACTGAGCTTAGCGGAGGAGAGGCACAGAGAATAAAGCTTGCGACGGAGCTTAGTAAGAGGGCTACCGGCAAGACAATCTATGTTCTCGACGAGCCGACGACAGGCCTTCACTTTGAGGATGTAAACAAGCTTACGGGAATCCTCTCAAGGCTTACCGAAAGCGGAAACACGGTTGTTGTCATCGAACACAACCTGGATGTAATAAAGACAGCAGACTATATCATTGACATGGGTCCCGAGGGCGGAAGCGGCGGAGGAACCGTTATCGCAAAGGGAACACCGGAGGAGGTTGTAAGGGTAGCAGAGAGCTATACCGGACAGTATCTTAGGCCTTATCTTGAGAAGGGGAGGTAGGACATGATCTTTAAGGACATTAAAATCATCGATGAACAGTTCAGGGCAGTGCCCCACATGTATGTTGAGACAGAGGGAGAGTTCATTAAATATGTAGGAGCTGAGGCTCCTGATATGACTGGCAAGGAGGTATATGACGGCAGGAACAAGGTACTCATGCCTGCGTTCTACAATACACACTGCCATGTGCCGATGACACTGCTTCGCGGCTACGGAGAGGGACTCCCGCTTCAGGAGTGGCTTAATACGAGAATCTTCCCGTTCGAGGCATGCTTTAAGGCAGAGGAAAAATACTGGGGAGCTAAGCTTGGAGCAATCGAGCTCATTAAGTCAGGCTGCGTATCAATTACTGATATGTATTTCGACCTTGCGGATTACGGTAAGGCTCTTTACGAGGCAGGAATGAAGGCAAACCTTTCAAATGGTGTCGTGTGCTTTGATGACAGCGCATCATACTTTGATGACAATGCCTATAAGGACACAGTCCGCCTCATGGAGTGGCTTGAGGATAAGAAGGACGGAAGGATTAAGCCTGAGGCTTCAATCCACTCGGAGTATGCCTCAAGGGAAAAAATCTGCCGTGAGACAATTGAGTGGGCAGCAGAGCAGGGACTTGGAATCACAGTACATGTTTCCGAGACAGAGTCAGAGCATGCGGAGTGCATCATAAGACACGGCGAGACACCTGTAGGATATTTTAACAGGCTCGGTCTTTTTAAGCAGAGGGCAACACTTGCGCACTGCACATATATCTCGGACGAGGATATGGACATCCTCAGGAAAAACGGCGCCTTCGTGGCACATAACCCGTCATCAAACTGCAAGCTCGGCTCAGGCATTGCACGTATCAAGGAAATGTTTGACAAGGGCATCAGCGTAACAATCGCAACAGACGGCGCATCATCAAACAATAACCTCAACATGATGGAGGACATGCACCTTGCAGCAATGCTTGTAAGGGGTGCAAACAGGGATGCGGGCGCTATCAGTGCCGCAAGCATCCTAAAGATGGCAACAAGACTCGGAGCCCTCGCACAGGGAAGACGCGACTGCGGTCTCATAAAAGAGGGAATGAGGGCTGACATGATTGTCATCGACCTCGATACCGAAAACATGGTTCCGGATTTCGATACTGTTTCAAACATCGTATTCTCGGCTGGTTCTGAGAACATCATCATGACCATGTGCGACGGACAGGTTATCATGAAGGACAGAAAGCTCACGCTTATCGACGAGGCAGAGACACGTGCCAAGGCCGCAGAGAGCTTTGAGAGCGTGGACAAAAGAGTGAATCTGTGATACCATATATGTTTGAAATTGTTTGCCAAAGGAGAAAAAATGGCTTCATTAATTGAGAAAATTTTCGGAACACACAGTGAAAGGGAGCTTAAGTCAATCTATCCGATTGTGGATAAGATTGAGGCTCTTGCCCCGAAGTACTCACCGATGAGCGATGAGGAGCTTAAGGGCCAGACCGATATATTTAAGAAAAGACTCGGTGAGGGTGAGACACTCGATGACATCCTTCCCGAGGCATTTGCCGTTGTAAGGGAGGCAGCAACAAGGGTGCTCGGAATGAGACACTTCAGGGTACAGCTTATCGGCGGTATCGTTCTTCACCAGGGAAGAATCTCCGAGATGAAGACAGGTGAAGGAAAGACACTTGTTTCAACATGTCCGGCATACCTCAATGCACTTACAGGCAAAGGTGTTCACATCGTTACCGTTAACGACTATCTTGCAAAGCGAGATGCTGAGTGGATGGGTAAGGTTCATGAATTCCTGGGCCTTTCAGTCGGAGTTGTCCTTAACTCGATGACAAGCGAGGAAAGACAGGCTGCCTACAGATGTGACATCACATATGTAACAAACAACGAGCTCGGCTTTGATTATCTTCGTGACAACATGGCCATCTACAAGGAGCAGCTCGTTCTTCGCGGACTTAACTACGCAATCATCGACGAGGTCGACTCTGTTCTTATCGATGAGGCAAGAACTCCGCTTATCATAAGCGGACAGTCAGGAAAGTCAACAAAGCTTTACGAGGCATGCGACATTCTTGCAAAGCAGCTGCAGCGCGGTGAGGCAAGTGCCGAATTCTCAAAGCTCAATGCCATCATGGGCGAGGAAATTGAGGAGACAGGTGACTTCATCGTAGAGGAGAAGGAAAAGAGCGTTAACCTCACGGAGCAGGGTGTTGCAAAGGTAGAGCAGTTCTTCCATATCGACAACCTTGCAGATTCCGAGAACCTCGAAATCCAGCACTGCATCATCCTTGCACTTCGTGCCAATAACCTCATGCATAAGGACCAGGACTACGTTGTTAAGGACAACGAGGTTCTTATCGTAGATGAGTTCACGGGACGTATAATGCCTGGAAGAAGATTCTCTGACGGCCTGCACCAGGCCATCGAGGCAAAGGAGCACGTAACAGTAAAGAGGGAATCAAGGACACTAGCAACAATCACCTTCCAGAACTTCTTCAATAAGTTCGAAAAGAAGGCAGGTATGACAGGTACTGCACAGACAGAGGAAAAGGAGTTCCGTGCCATCTATGGTATGGACGTTATCGTTATCCCGACAAACGTGCCTGTAATCCGTAAGGATCTTGAGGACGCCGTTTACAAGACAAAGAAGGAAAAATTCAATGCTGTATGTGATGCCGTAGAGGAGGCATACAGAAAGGGACAGCCCGTACTCGTTGGTACAATCACCATCGACACATCGGAGCTTGTTTCCAGCATGCTTAAGAGAAGGGGAATCCCGCATAAGGTACTCAATGCCAAGTTCCATGAGATGGAGGCTGAGATTGTAGCAGATGCAGGACACCATAAGGCAGTAACAATCGCCACAAACATGGCAGGACGTGGTACCGATATCAAGCTTGACGACGAGGCAAAGGCTCTCGGCGGTCTTAAGATCATCGGTACAGAGCGCCATGAGTCAAGGCGTATCGATAACCAGTTAAGAGGACGTGCAGGACGTCAGGGAGATCCGGGTGAGAGTAAGTTCTATCTTTCACTTGAGGATGACCTCTTAAGACTCTTCGGTTCTGAAAACCTCATGAGCGTATTCAATAAGCTCGGAGTTGAGGACGGAGAGGAAATCCAGCACAAGATGCTCTCAAATGCAATCGAGGGTGCCCAGAAGAAGATCGAGTCAAACAACTTCGGTATCCGTGAGCAGCTTCTTAAGTTTGACGAGGTTAACAACGAACAAAGAGACGTAGTATATGAGGAGCGCCGCCAGGTGCTTGAGGGTGTCAACATGCGTGATACCATCATAAGCTACATCACAGACATCGTTGAGAATGCAGTTAATACAGTAATCGCAGAGGATGCAACAGCTAAGGACTGGGATATGGCAGCACTCGGAAACCTCCTTGTGCCGATTATTCCGCTTAAGCCACTTAGGATTACTCCCGAGGAGTTTGCCACAATGCGTAAGGGCGAGCTTATGCAGATGCTCAAGGAGCAGGCAATCAGGCTCTACGAGGAGAAGGAGGCTGAGTTCCCGAATCCTGAGCAGATGCGTGAGGTTGAGCGTGTAATCCTCCTTAAGTGCATTGACAACAAGTGGATGAACCATATCGATGACATGGTACAGCTGCGCGAGGGCGTAAACATGGTTTCATACGGCCAGAAGGATCCGCTTGTGGAATATAAGCAGGCAGGCTATGAGATGTTTGAGGCCATGGCTGCATCGATTAAAGAGGATACAGTCCGCATGCTTTACTCAATCCATGTTGAGCAGAGAATCGAGAGAGAGCAGCAGGCAAAGATTACGGGAACAAACCGTGACGATTCATCTATAAAGGAGCCTGTAAGAAGGACAGTCAGAAAGATTTATCCAAATGACGCATGTCCATGTGGTTCAGGCAAGAAGTTTAAGCAGTGCCACGGTAAGGATTTAAAGCCGGGCCAGGAAGTTAAGTTTTAATTAGGAAAGAAGTTTTATGGCAATTGTAGAATTAGATAACTATAAGGTCCAGCTCGGAAGCCTTAAGGAACCGCTTAAGGAGCTCGGTGCATCGCTTGACCTCGAGAATAAGAAGCAGCGTATCGTCGAGCTTGAGAGATCAATGGAGGAGCCTAATTTCTGGGATGACCCGCAGAAGTCGGCAAAGACCGTAAAAGAGCTTAAGAGCATGAAGGACTCTGTTGAGAAGTATAAGCAGCTTAATGCAACCTACGATGACATCGAGACACTTATCGAGATGGGCATTGAGGAGAACGGCGATGACGAAATCACAGCCGAGGCAGGTGAGATGCTTAAGGAGTTCTCAGATGAGCTTGAGGCTATGCGTACATCACTCCTTCTTTCAGGTGAGTATGACAACAACAATGCCATCATCGCACTTTCAGCAGGTACAGGCGGAGTTGAGGCCATGGACTTTAACGGCATGCTTTACCGTATGTACACAAGATGGTGTGAAAAGCACGGCATGAAGGTAAGCCTCATGGATTACCAGGAGGGTGATGAGGCAGGAATCAAGGGTGTTACCTTCCTTGTAGAGGGTGAGAACGCATACGGACTCTTAAAGAGTGAGATGGGCGTTCACAGACTCGTAAGAATCTCACCGTTCAATGCACAGGGAAAGAGACAGACATCATTTGCATCATGTGACGTAATGCCTGAGCTTGATGATTCAATCGAGGTTGAAATCGACCCGTCAGACCTCAAGGTGGACTACTACCGTTCATCAGGTGCCGGCGGACAGCACATCAACAAGACGTCATCAGCCGTTCGTATCACACATATCCCGACGGGTATCGTTTGTGCCTGCCAGGAGGAGAGAAGCCAGTTCCAGAATAAGGACAAGGCTATGGCAATGCTTAAGGCAAAGCTCTTTACACTCATGCAGCAGGCTCATGCCGAGAAGCTTAGTGACATCCGTGGTGACGTTATGCAGATCGCATGGGGAAGCCAGATTAGAAACTATGTTCTTCAGCCTTACACAATGGTTAAGGACGTAAGAACAGGTGAAGAGACAGGAAACGCCCAGGCAGTGCTGGACGGTGAAATCGATAACTTTATTTCAGCTTACCTTAAGTGGGTACAGCTCGGAAAGCCTGACAGAAAGGTTATGTCAGATGACTGATGAGCGGACGGCTGCGACAAAATCCTCCATGGTCATTCCGTAGGAGGAAAGCACCGTTTCAAAAACACTCATGAGCTCGGAGTTGTTTTCTGGCTCAGAGGCTACTGAAAAGAAAAGATACATTGAGGCATAAAAGAAGAAGCAGCAGAGTATTCCGATAATGCCCATAACAAGACCAAAAGTGGCGGCACCCGTAGCGGTGTCGCTTTTCCTTGCAGCGATAAAGAGTGAAATTGCTGCTGCACCGAAGATAAAGCCGGTATATACTCCCTCAAGTCCCACAAAGAACGGGAAAACGATTGATGCCACACCGCAAAGTGCTGCGTAGCGTGACAGGAGTGAAAATGGGTTAAATTCAATTTTTATCTCTTTTTTATCCATACCTAAGTATCATACCATTTGTCATACAGGCTTGCAAGCAGCCCTTGAAAATGATAGTATAGACGCATGATTATAGAGTCTTATTGTGAAGAGGACACAAAAAACCTCGCAATGATAACGGCAAGCGAAGCCAAAAGGGGAGACATCTTCTGCTTAGACGGAGATCTTGGCACCGGAAAGACAGTCTTTGCAAAGGGCTTTGCCGAGGGACTTGGGATTAATGAACCTATTACAAGTCCTACCTTTAATATAGTTAAGGAATATAAAGACGGAAAATTCCCTCTTTATCATTTTGACGTGTACAGAATTTCGGATCCCGACGAGATGTATGCAATAGGCTACGAGGAGTATTTCTACGGTAAGGGAGTCTGCCTTATCGAGTGGTCGGAGCTTATTAGCGACCTTATCCCGAAGGAAGCGATAAGGGTAAGAATCGAAAAGGATCCGGAAAAGGGATTTGATTACAGAAGGATAGTATATGACTGATGAAGCTTCTCGCAGTTGACTCCTCAGGAAGGCCCTCTAGCGTTGCCTACCTCGAGGATTCGGTAGTAAAAGCAGAATATACGACAAGTGATAACTTAAATCACTCGGTGACACTCATGCCTAATCTTAAAAAGCTTATGGATGAGTGTTGTTTTGGTATGGGTGACCTTGACTGTGTTGCAGTTGCAGCGGGACCTGGTTCCTTTACGGGACTAAGAATCGGTATAGCAACGGTTAAGGGACTTACAATGGCAGATGACATCCCGGTTGTTAAGGTTTCAAGCCTTAAGGGACTTGCACAGAACATCGGAAGTGGCTTTGTGTGTCCGATAATGGATGCAAGAAGGGGACAGGTTTACGGTGCTGCGCTTCGTGACATGGAATATGTCATAGAGGACTCGGCACTTACGATCACAGATTTCCTCGCACTTGTGAGTGAAAACCTGGGTGATGGTGAAAAGGCAGTATTCCTTGGTGACGGCGTGCCTGTTCATAAGGAGCTTATCCTTGAAACACTTGGCGAGAGGGCAGAGTTTGCCCATGATGAGCTACTGCTCCAGAAGGCCTCATCGATAGCAGTACTCGGGGAAAAGCTTTTTAACGAGGGCAAAATAACAAAGAGTGATGACGTGGTACCTGAGTACCTGAGGATTCCGCTTGCAGAGCAGGAAAAGAAGGAAGGCATTTTAGAGGATGCCGGAGTACATTCACTTAAAAAGATTGCAAAGGGCAATAGGAAATGATTGAGATAGTTGAGCTTAGGGATGAATACCTTGACGCGGTTGTTGAGATGGATGAAAAAATCTTCCCGCATTCACCGTGGGGCAGGGATTCCTTCCATAATAATATGATAAATACCTACGACTTCCCGGTGGTTGCGCTTAAGGACGGCGTGCCGGCAGGCTACGGTATTTTAAGACAGATTGACGCAGGTGAAATTCTCCTTATCGGTGTAAGGGAGGAGGAGAGAGGCCAGGGCATTGGAGAGAAAATATGCCGCGAGCTTCTTAGCATCGCTAACCGCGGTGAAAACATCTTCCTCGAGGTAAGGGAATCAAACACTCCTGCAAGAAAAATGTATGAAAAGGCAGGCTTTTCAGAAATAGCAAGAAGAAGAGGATATTACAAGAATCCCACAGAGGATGCTGTAATAATGATGATTTAAGATGCTTGATATGTGTTTACTGGGCACCGGCGGAATGACACCGATGCCAAAGAGGTGGCTCACATCACTGATGCTTAGGTGTGAGGGCTCCGACATTTTAATAGACTGTGGTGAGGGCACACAGATTGCCATGAAGGAGGTCGGCTGGTCTCCAAAATCAATTGACATCATGTGCTTTACACACATGCACGCGGATCATATTTCGGGACTTCCGGGTATGCTTCTTAATCTTGCAAACAGTGACAGGACGGATCCTGTTGTGATGATAGGCCCTAAAGGTCTTTTTAGCGTTACAAAGTCTCTTAGAAGCATAGCGCCGGACCTTCCGTTTGAGCTTCGCTTCATCGAGCTTGACCAGGATACGGAGCAGTATAAAATCGGACCGTATGTAATCAATGCCTTTAAGGTTAAGCATAACCTCACATGCTACGGCTATACCGTAAGCATTGAAAGAAAGGGAAAGTTTGACGTAGAAAGTGCAAGGAAGCTCGAGATTCCGCTTGAGTACTGGTCAAGGCTCCAGAAGGGCGAGACCATTAAGGATGAAAAGCTCGGCAAGACCTTTAAGCCAGAGATGGTAATGGGACCAAAGAGAAAGGGCCTTAAGGTCGGATACTGCACTGACACGAGACCATGTGAGCAGATAGTAAGGGCAACCGAGGGCTCGGACATCCTTTTCCTCGAGGGAATGTATGGTGACGAGTCATGCCAGGACAAGGCAAGGGCATATACCCATATGACAATGCAGGAGGCTGCACAGCTGGCTGTTAGGGCAAATCCCGGGGAACTGGTTTTCACGCATTACAGCCCCTCAATGATATGGCCCAAGCAGTATATTGACGATATAAGGAACATTTTCCCGAATGCCACATGCGGCAAGGACGGAATGATCAGGGAATTAAGTTTTAAGGAAGATGAGTAAGGTAACAATACTTGGAATTGAATCATCATGTGACGAGACTGCCGCTGCCGTTTTAGAGGACGGAAGGACAGTCCTTTCCAATGTAATAAGCTCACAGATTGACATTCATACGATTTACGGTGGAGTGGTGCCAGAGATAGCATCAAGGCTTCACTGCGAGAACATCAACGGATGTGTCAAGAAGGCACTTGAGGATGCGGGAAAGGATTACTCGGACATTGACGCTATCGCGGTTACAAAGGGACCGGGTCTTGTCGGTGCGCTTTTAATCGGTGTTTCCCATGCAAAGGGTCTTTCACTTGCAAAGAACATACCTCTTATCGGCGTTAACCATATAAGGGGTCATGTAGCGGCAAATTACATTTCACATCCGGAGCTTAAGCCTCCGTTTGTGTGTCTTATCGTATCGGGTGGTCACACGCACCTTACAATCGTTAAGGACTACAGGGACTTCATGATTGTCGGAAGAAGTGTCGATGATGCGGCAGGAGAGTGCTATGACAAGGTGGCACGTGCGGTAGGACTCGGATATCCGGGCGGACCGAAGGTTGACAAAGCTGCTAAAGAAGGAAATCCCGAGGCTATCGTTTTCCCAAGGGGAGAGGTAAAGGACAGACCATATGACTTCACCTTCTCGGGATTAAAATCTGCCGTACTTAACTACATCAACAAGGCAAACATGATGAATGAGGAAATCTGCGTTCCGGACCTTTGCGCCTCATTCCAGCAGGCGGTTGTCGATTCACTTGTGTCAAGGACGATGAACTGCGCAAGGGCATATGGCGTTAAGCAGGTGGCACTTGCAGGAGGTGTAAGTGCAAACTCCACATTAAGGGCAGCCTTTAAGGCGGCCTGTGACAGTGAGGGCTTTGAGTGCTTCTATCCGGAGCCGATATACTGCACTGACAATGCTGCGATGATAGCGGCAGCAGGATACCATGACTATCTGGCGGGCGTAAGGGATGACATGACACTTAATGCCGACCCGTCACTCAAATTATAATTATGGCTGAAAGATTAAAGGTGACTGCCATTGTCGTGGCTGCGGGAAGCGGTTCACGCATGGGCACTCAGGAGAAAAAACAATTTATGGAGCTTGCGGGGATGCCGCTTATGGCACATTCCCTTAAGGCGTTTGAGATTAATCCGGCTGTTGGGCAGATAATCCTCGTAACAGGAGAGGAGGATCTCGACAGGGCACTTCAGATGTGCATTAAGTACGGCTTCTCCAAGGTAAGGAATATCGTAGCCGGTGGCGACATGAGATTCCGCTCTGTTTACAACGGACTCCTCGCAGTGGAACCAGATACGGACATTGTGCTTATCCATGACGGAGCAAGACCGCTTCTTACTCAGGAGGTTATCCGTAACTGCATCAAGGGTGCATTCCAGGAAAAGGCATGTGTTGCCGCCGTAAAGGAAAAGAATACGATAAAGACTGCGGATGACCACGGCTATGCGGCTGAGACCATTGACCGTTCAAGGCTCTTTGAGGTGCAGACACCGCAGGCCTTTAACTATAAGCTTATCTGCCGCGCCTACTATGAGCTTAGAAAAACAATTGAGGTGTATGGCACCGACATCTCAAAGATTACGGATGATGCTGTAATTGTAGAAAACATGACCAGCGAAAAGGTGGCATTTGTAGAGGGAGATTACAGTAACATTAAGGTTACAACCCCCGAGGACATGGCCATCGCCGAGGCACTTCTCAAGTGGCAGCGGGAGAAGGAAGGGAAATGAATACAACGATCATTAAGTGGGACTCTTTTGAGGGTTTCACTTTTTTGTTTAAATAGGTTCGCCAAGTAGTAAATCTGCTTCACCACTGAATAGTAATCTTCTGCTGAGGCAGAATAGAAAACCATTGACACACTTAATAATGGATTCTACTATAATATATATGAGAAAACGACTTTTTGAGATAATTGAAATATCAAAGGAAAACGATGTACTTAGCAGCGTTTATGATATGTTTATAATGCTTGTAATCGTCATAAGCATTATTCCTCTTACATTTAAGACAATTACACCGTTATTTTCAGTTATTGATAAAATTGCTGTATCTGTTTTTATTATTGATTACTTAGCAAGACTAATAACTGCAGACTATAAACTTAACAAAGGTGTAAGTTCGTTTTTTCTTTATCCTTTTTCTTTCTCTGCAATTATTGATTTGCTCGCGATTTTACCATCTTTCAATATTGTTGCATCAGGATTCAGATTGTTTAAGCTTTTTAGGCTTTTGAGGGCATTCAGGGTTTTCTAAAGTGGACCCCATGTCAAGGACACGATAACAAAAATCAGATGTATCCTAGTC
>JAUNDA010000036.1:14437-20384 GCA_030526295.1 Eubacteriales bacterium | reverse complement strand
GTAAAGTAACTGTATTGTGAGCGAAACGAGGATGGTGCATACAAGTGTATATGTATAATACGGTCTGTATGAACCACCGAAAATGTCAGCGAGGATTCCAGGAACCATTCCGTGGCAGATGCAGCCAAGTGTAAGGGCCGTCTGGAACCTTCTGCACTGTTTTTCATACTCTGAATGCGGGAACCAGTCCTCAACCCAGGAAACCTGTCCGATGGCTACCATCGAGAGTGAACCACCGTAAAGTCCATATCCGAGCATGAGAATTACAGGGCTAAATCTTATATTAAGAAGCATTATTGTTCCTAAAATAAGCGTTATACTGAAAATGAGGCTTGTCTGCCTTAATGTAAGCCTTACGCTTAGGAAACCGAAAATGAATTTTCCTATCATGAGCATGAGACCTGCCGATGAAATCGAAAGTGCCACAATCTCGGGAGCATAGCCTTCTGTAGTTGCAAGCAGTGAAAGGTTTGCCCATCCAATCGAGTTAAATGACATTGAAATAAACATCATTATGTATGAAAGGATGGCAAAAGGTTTTGAAAGTCTCGGCTTGCTGTCGATGACCACATCACTTACTCCCTGTGACTTTGGTTCCTTTGTTTTCTTTGGCTGGTCGTCATCGCCTAATGCATGAAGGCGCTTATCCTCGGGATAGTTTCTCACAATGAGGAATGCAATGAATGCAAGTCCTGCCATGCAGATTCCCTCTGCTATAAAGGCATAGGAGATACCCTTAGTCTGAATGAGGGAGGTGACGATTGAAGGAACTCCGAGAGCAGCAAGACCCGATGAAGAGGTTACAAGCGAAACCGCAAGTGTGCGGTCCTTATGGAACCATCTGTCGAGAATCATTGCAATCGGAACCATTGTGCCAAGTCCGTATGCAATACCCACAAGCATACCACCAAGAAGGTATACCGGAAGGCTGTTGGCAAGGCCGTATACAATGTATGCCGTGGCAGAAAGTAAGCCTGCAAGAAGCATACCGAACCTGAGCGTCAGCTTGTGGTAATACTGTCCGCATATGAGAACAGCCAGAAGCTGGGCCAGGGATCTTGATGTATTAATCAGCGCTACCTGTGAATTCGAATAACCCTGTTTAATAATAAACGGGGAATAAACCGAAAATACGTTACATGCCATACCGCAAACAGAGAAGAACAGAATGGAGCATCCAAAGCATACAAACCATGCATAGTGGAGCTTTTTTCTGCCCAGCCTGAAATGCGGGACAAAATGATGGGTTTCCAAAACGAAGTCTCCTTTAAATAAGAAAAAAATCCCAAATCCTAATATAACAAATATAGGAATAAATACAAGCGAAATATTAGGGCGTAAGCAATTTGTAAAACTTTGGTACTGTTTGCGCCATTAAATTTGTGAAAATCACAGTAATGCAACCATTAGGCTAAAATACATCATAAATACATTGTAGTCGCAAATAGCGAGTGCTATACTTGAAATGTTGTTGTGAAGCTTTAGAAAAGCCACAACGATTTAATGATAGTAATCGCAAAATAGAAAGGCGGAGTTATGATAAATATAGGTAATCATTTATCTTCATCAGACGGATTCCTTGCAATGGGCAAGGCGGCGACAGCGCTTGGTGCCGATACCTTTGCATTTTTTACACGTAATCCCCGTGGCGGAAAGGCCAAGGACATGGATGCACTCGATGCAAATGCGTTAAATGAATATCTTAAGGACCGTAGCTTCGGAAAGCTTGTTGCACATGCTCCGTATACGATGAACCTCTGCTCGGATAAGGCAGACATCAGGGAGTTTGCCCTCGGTATGCTCTATGATGATTTAAGACGCATGGAATTTGTTCCTGGGCAGTACTACAACTTCCACCCGGGCTCACATGTGGGACAGGGCGTTGAAGCCGCAACTGAGTTTATCGCAGCGGCACTCAATGAATCATTATTCCCTGAAATGAAGACAACGGTGCTTCTTGAGACAATGGCTGGAAAGGGCTCTGAGGTCGGAAGGACCTTTGAGGAGCTGAGAGCCATTATCGACAGGGTTGAGCTTAATGAAAAAATCGGAGTATGCCTTGACACCTGCCATGTGTGGGACGGAGGCTATGACATTGCAAATGACCTCGACGGAGTATTAAAGCATTTTGATGAGGTAATCGGCCTTGAGAGACTTAAGGCGATTCATCTTAATGATTCAATGAATCCGCTCGGTGCACATAAGGACAGACACGCAAAGCTCGGAGAGGGCCATATAGGAATTGACACGCTTAAGAACGTTGTATGTCATCCCCTTTTACAAAATAAACCTTTCATACTCGAAACGCCAAATGATGACGCAGGCTATATGAAGGAGATTGAGATGGTTAGAAAGTGGTATGAAGAATAAAAAACTGTTTTACGGCTGGATTATTACGGCGTGCTGCATGATATCTGTCACGGGTGCATCACTTGTATCCTCGGGTCTTTCGACAACGCTTAATGCGATGCGACAGGAGCTTGGGTTCACAAACACACAGACCGGACTCGTGCTCACGATAAGAAGTATTTCAGCATTCTTTGCGGCACTTGTTTCAGCAAAATACTTTGAAAAGCTCGGAATCAGGATGGGAATGGTTGTGGCAATGCTTTTCGGAGCATTCACCTTCCTGCTTTTCCATATAGGAGGGGCTAATCTTCTGATAGTTTATGCGGGAGCCGTACTTTCAGGCATATGCTATTCCTACGGAATGATGCTCCCGGCATCGATGCTTTTACACAACTGGTTCAATAAATCGAGAGGTGTTGCATTAAGCATAGCATCAGCAGGAACCGCGGTTGTGTCGATGGTATTTGCCCCCGTTATCCAGTCAATGGTCAATGAAAGCGGTATTTTTTCAGCCTACAGGATGATAATTGTCGTATTCATAGCGATTGCAATAATAGATTTTTTATTTATCAGGGAAACACCTGAAAAGCTCGGTCTTGAAATCTACGGTGGTAAGGACTACAAACATGAGCAGGATGGAAAGAATGTCGAGCCCAGGGAGGCAACGGCACTTTCAGGCGGATGGCTTATCGGTATTGTAATCGCCACTGTATGTACGGGATTTGCTGCAAGTCCATATGCGGCCAATTTCACTAACCACTATGTTTCGGCAGGCATTGACACGATGGCGGTTGCTAAGGCAATTTCCATTTATGGAACAGTTCTTATTATTTCAAAGCTTGTTTTCGGTGTCGTTGTCGACAAAATCGGAACCTATAAGACAACCATCCTTTACGGATACATGTGCATGCTGGCAATAGCAGTTGCGGCATCTGTTGCACTCTTCCCAAGGGTACCGCTTATGTATGCGGGCCTTCTGCTTTCAGCTATATTTGCATCAATTCAGACAATGGGCTATCCAAACTGGATTGTAGACCTTGACTCGCAGCATTATAATAAGACAATATCGAAATGCCAGACGGGCTACCAGTTCGGTGCTGTTGTCGGATCGTTCATACCGGGAGTCATTGCCGACATAACAGGTAACTACGGAATCGGCTTTGCACTCATGGCACTTGCAATGGGCATATCAACCACACTTGCAATAGGTGCTTACCGCTCGCAGACTAAAAAGAGAAAGAAGAAAAAGAAGAATAAGGTATGGATAGGAGATATCTTGATTTTATTGATTCAAAGAAGGCACTCTTAAAGGAGACCTCTGACTATATATGGGAAAATCCCGAGACTGCATTTACGGAGTTTAAATCTGCAGAAAAGCTTATCGAGGTGCTTAAGGCTGAGGGCTTTAATGTAGAGGATAACCTGGCCGGAATAAAGACAGCCTTTAAGGGTACATACGGCAGCGGAAGACCCGTTATCGCATTCCTTGGTGAATTTGACGCACTTTCAGGCCTTGGACAGAAGGAGGGTGTCTGTGAAAAGACTCCCGACGGAAATCCTGCAGGCCATGGCTGCGGTCATAATAACCTCGGAGTTGCACCGCTTGCATCCGCTATCGCTGTAAAGAAGTATCTTGAGGATACAGGAAGAGAGGGCACCATTATCTATTTCGGCTGCCCAGGTGAAGAGGGCGGTTCCGGTAAGACCTTCATGGTTAGGGACCATGTGTTTGACGGCGTTGACATTGCACTCACATGGCATCCGACTGATAAGACAGAGGTCAGGGTAAAGACAAGCCTTGCAAACATCCAGGTGCTTTTTAAATTTGACGGAATAGCATCACATGCGGGAGCTAAGCCTGAATTCGGAAGGTCCGCACTTGACGCCGTTGAACTTATGAATGTCGGAGTTAACTACCTAAGGGAGCATACGATTCAGGAGTCGAGAATCCATTATGCTGTTACCGATACAGGCGGATTTTCACCAAATGTCGTTCAGGCTCACGCAGAGGTTCTTTACCTCATCAGGGCTCCCAAGGCTTCGCAGGCAAAGGAAATCTACGACAGAATCATAAAGATTGCACAGGGGGCCGCTCTTATGACAGAGACTGAAATGTCATATGAATTCATTAAGGCAGTTTCAAATACCGTTTTAAATGATACGCTCCAGACGCTTCTTTATAAGCATGCCGAAGAGATCGGTGTTCCTGCTCCTTCGGAGGAGGATATGGCATTCTTTAAGGAGCTTTCCGGGAAGACGCTTATGGAAAAGGAGAGGGATGACGCCCATCCGCTTCATTACGAGCTTCTTCCATATACGGGAGAGCCGGAGCATTCGTACGGTTCGACTGATGTCGGCGACGTAAGCTGGGTATGCCCGACTGCACAGATGCATGGCTGCACTGTTGCAAAGGGAACACAGGGCCACAGCTGGCAGTTTACGGTTCAGAATAAGACTCCTTATTCAGCTGAAATGACAAGGTACATCGGCAAGGTTCTTGCAGCCACCGCCGTTGAGCTTTTTGAAAATCCTGAGCTTATAGAAAAAGCTAAGGAGGAGCATAAATCATTAGTGGGAGATGAGTATGTATGTCCGATTCCGATGGGCGTAAGGCCAAGGTCTCTGACATCAATCGCAAAGTGAAATGGCAAGGGATAAAATAAAGTTTTTACTGCTGATGTCCCTATTTGGCATCATCGGGCCTATAGTAAAGGCGATAAGCCTTCCGAGTGCCGTGATAGTAGCCCTAAGGGCATGGATATCGAGCATTGCACTTATTCTATTTGTAATACTTACCAAAAGGAAAATTGACCGGGAAACCTTCAAAAGCTATGTGCTGCCTATGAGTATGTGCGGCATATTCATGGCAATTGACTGGATAGGACTCTTTGAGGCCTATAACTATACGACGGTTGCCATCTCGACGGTTTGCTACTACATGCAGCCAATCATGGTTGTAATAGGCTCGGCACTTCTTTTAAAGGAAAAATTCACGATTAAGCATGTGATATGTGCGATTACGGCATTTATCGGAATGTTCTTTGTATCGGGAGTTTTAAGCGGAAAGGCTCCGACGGTAGCCGAGCTAAAGGGCATTGGCTTTGCACTCCTTGGTGCAGTGTCATATGCGGCAATTGTTCTTACAAACAAAAAGAACCCGCAGGGTGACCCTGTTGTGAAAACGGCAATACAGCTTTTTGTCGCTGCGATTCTCACAACTCCCTACATTCTTTTAAGCTATGACGTGACAACGCTTTCAATAGATTTAAAGGGCATTATACTGCTTCTTATTCTCGGAATCTTCATTACGGCAATTCCGTATATCATCTTCTTTAATACGATCACGAAGATTCCGGCAAGGACAGTTGCAATCTTCTCATATGCAGACCCGGTCGTGGCTGTGCTCCTTTCAATATTTGTGATGGGAGAGCCGATGACGGTATTCGGCCTTATAGGCTCGGTACTCATTATCGGGGCAGCGCTCGTGTCGGAGCTTAAGAACTAGATTGGCTAGGTATTGATGACAGGTGCGGCACTTGTGTCGTAAAGAATTGATGGCACAAGATAAGAAACCCACAGTTAAGTTAGGTTAAGTTAA
>JAUNDA010000036.1:0-14427 GCA_030526295.1 Eubacteriales bacterium | reverse complement strand
TTTATTATGTGCTTTCATCCTGTTTGAACGATATTCACTTTTAAGATGTGGCATAAATTTACAAATCACATCTGGAATCAAAGAAAGAAAATCTCAGATTAGAATTTATGTTAACCACATCATCCTACACGATGGAATTGAAAATCTGAGATTAAATCTTATGTAAACCCAAATATCTTATATATGAAAACCCCCGATATGGGATTAAATTTTCTGAAGTAAATTTAATCTCAAATTGGGGGTTGTTTATTTCTCGCTGAACAGCAATGGAAAAATGGACATCTCATTTGGGGATGTTACAAAAGTACGCTGAGTCTAGCCTCAAAAGTGGACATCTCATATGGGGGGATTGCCAATCCACGCTGAATCCTGCTTCGAAAATTGCCATCCCACATGTGCACAATAAAGGAGCATGGAAATCCATGCTCCTTAATGTATGATTTTATAACTTCAGGCTTGCGACTTAGAAATTATAATCATTGATCTTACGAGCTACATAAGAGGTGTGAAGGATGTGATGTGCCTTCTCTGAACCCGGCTCGCCAAAGTACTCATCGTAGATCTTCTTGATTGAAGGATTCTCGTGAGACTTTCTGTAAGTCTTAGCTGCATCGTTGTCATAAAGAGCCTTTGCTCTGAGTGCCTTGATGTCAACTGTGTTACGGATGTAACCAGGCTGCTGTGGCTGTCCACCGCCGTTTACACATCCGCCAGGACATGCCATGATCTCGATGAAGTGATAATTCTTCTCACCGCTCTTAACCATCTCAAGAACCTTCTTAGCATTAGCTGTGCCTGAAGCAACTGCGATGTTAACATCAATACCAGCGATGTTGAGAGTAGCTTCCTTTACGCCCTCTGTTCCACGAACTGCATGATAGTCAACGTCGTCGAATGACTTCTTCTCAAGTACTTCTGCAACTGTACGAAGAGCTGCTTCCATAACTCCGCCTGTAGCACCGAAGATAACGCCAGCACCTGTTGACTCGCCGAGCGGATCGTCAAAGCCTTCCTCTGGAAGAGTCTGGAAGTTGATGCGTGCCTTTCTGATCATACGAGCAAGCTCACGTGTTGTGATAGAGATATCAACATCCGGAACACCTGCTGCTGCCTGATCGTCACGGCCGATCTCGAACTTCTTAGCTGTACATGGCATTACTGATACACAAACGATCTTCTCCTTGTCAATGCCGAGCTTCTCTGCAAGATATGTCTTTGTAACTGCGCCGAACATCTGCTGCGGGCTCTTGCATGATGAAAGGTTCGGAATGAACTCTGGATAGTAGTACTCGCAGTACTTGATCCATCCAGGTGAGCAAGATGTGATCATCGGAAGAACTCCGCCATTCTGTACTCTGTGGATGAACTCTGTGCCTTCCTCCATGATTGTAAGGTCAGCAGAGAAGTCTGTATCAAATACCTTATCAAATCCAAGACGGCGAAGAGCTGCTGCCATCTTGCCTTCTACATCTGTACCGATCGGATAACCGAATTCCTCGCCAAGGCCGGCTCTTACTGCAGGAGCAGTCTGAACTACTACGAACTTGTCAGGATCTGCAATCTCAGCAAATACCTTGTCTGTGAAGTCCTTCTCATAAAGGGCACCAACAGGACATACGCTGATACACTGACCACAAGAGATACATGATGTGTCGCCAAGACCCATATCGAAGGCTGAACCTACGAATGTCTTGAAGCCACGCTCATTAGCGCCGATAACACCAACTGCCTGGTTCTTCTCGCAGACTGCGATACAACGACGGCAGAGGATACACTTTGAGTTGTCACGGATCATGTGTGGAGCAGAAGCGTCGATTTCATACTCGTTAGTGATTCCGTCATAGAACTTCTCATCGTCAACGCCCATCTGCTGGCAGAGCTCCTGGAGCTCACAGTGACCAGAACGTACGCATGAGAGGCACTCACGTCTGTGGTTAGACAGAAGGAGCTGAAGAGTCTTCTTGCGGTACTCAAGGATTCTCGGTGACTTTGTGAATACTTCCATTCCGTCCTCAGCCGGGAATACACATGATGCAACGATTCTTCCGTTCTTTAACTCAACTACACAAATACGGCAAGCACCGATCTCGTTGATTTCCTTTAAGAAGCAAAGTGTCGGGATTTCGATGTTAGCCAGTCTGGCTGCCTCAAGTATTGTGGAACCCTTGGGAGCTTCAACTTCGATATTGTCTATTTTTAATCTAATAGTCTCCATTTTTTCTCCTCCCTGATTACTTCTTGTCGATTGCTTTGAACTTACATGTTGACTGACATGCACCACACTTTACGCAGTCTGCCTGGTTGATAACAAGGTATGGAAGCTTCTTGCCGTCCTTAACCTTCTTGTCAGCGTTAACAACGATTGCGTTTGCAGGACATCCCTTAGCACACATGCCACATCCGATACACTTGTCCTCGTCGATTGTGTATGAAAGGAGAGCCTTACATACGCCTGCAGGACACTTCTTGTCAACGATATGTGAAATATACTCGTCTCTGAAGAACTTAAGTGTAGAAAGAACAGGGTTAGGAGCTGTCTGTCCGAGAGCACAAAGTGAGTTGTTCTTAATGTATAAGCAGAGCTCCTCAAGCTTTGTAAGGTCGTCCATTGTAGCCTGGCCCTTTGTGATCTTTGTTAAGAGTTCAAGCATTCTTCTTGTACCGATACGGCATGCTGTACACTTACCGCATGATTCGTCAACGGTGAACTCAAGGAAGAACTTGGCGATATCAACCATACAGTTGTCTTCGTCCATAACGATCATTCCGCCTGAACCTACGATACATCCGATAGATGCAAGGTTCTCGTAGTCAACAGGAATGTCAATATACTGTGCAGGGATGCATCCGCCTGAAGGACCACCTGTCTGTACAGCCTTAAACTTCTTGCCGTTCGGGATACCGCCACCGATATCCTCGATGATTGTACGGAGAGGAGTACCCATAGGAATCTCAACAAGACCTGTGTTCTTGATCTTTCCGCCGAGTGCGAATACCTTAGTACCCTTTGACTTCTCTGTACCCATTGATGCAAACCATTCAGCACCCTTGTTGATGATCTCTGGAATGTTTGCATATGTCTCTACGTTATTAAGGATAGAAGGCTTGCCGAAAAGACCCTTAACTGCCGGGAACGGAGGTCTTGGTCTTGGCTCACCACGCTTACCCTCGATAGATGTCATGAGGGCTGTTTCCTCACCACATACGAATGCACCTGCGCCGAGACGAAGGTCGATATCGAAGTTGAAGCCTGTTCCGAAGATGTCCTTGCCGAGAAGACCGTATTCTCTTGCCTGCTTGATGGCAACACGGAGTCTGTCTACAGCGATAGGATACTCAGCACGAACGTAGATGTAACCCTGGTCTGAACCGATTGCATAACCAGCAATGGCCATAGCCTCGAGAACTGAGTGCGGGTCGCCCTCAAGTACGGAACGATCCATGAATGCACCCGGGTCACCCTCGTCACCGTTACAGCATACATACTTCTTGTCAGACTGGTTAGGACGGCAGAGCTTCCACTTAAGACCTGTCGGGAATCCTGCGCCTCCACGTCCTCTTAATCCAGAATCAAGAACTGTCTGGATAACCTCATCAGGAGTCATCTCTGTAAGAACCTTACCGAGAGCCTGATATCCGCCTGTTCCGATGTACTCATCGATATTCTCCGGGTTGATAACACCACAGTTACGAAGAGCAACACGAACCTGCTTATTATAGAAATTGGTATCGCTGAGTGACTTGATACCAGTCTCTGTCTGAGCCTCATCATAAACAAGACGCTTTACGATACGTCCCTTTAAGAGATGCTCCTTAACGATTTCATCAACATCCTCTGCAGCTACTCTTGCGTAGAATGTAGCATCGGGATAAATAATTACAACCGGACCCATTTCGCAAAGGCCGTGGCAGCCTGTCTCAACAACAGCTACTTCCTTATCAAGACCCTCAGCCTTGATAGCCTTCTCGAATGCATCCTTTACCTTGAGGCTTCCGGAAGAAGTACATCCGGTTCCGCCACAAACGAGTACGTGTGAACGATACATCGAATTTCCTCCTTATTTAAGACCTGAAGCACCCATAGAGTACTTATCAACTACGTGACCACCAACGATGTGACGCTCGATAACCTCAACGGCCTTCTCAGCATCCATCTTGATGTAAGTTACCTTTTCCTTATCCTTCTCATAAACCTCGATGATAGGCTCATACTGGCAAAGACCGATACAGCCTGTCTGTGTTACAGAAACTTTATCTGTGAGGTTTCTCTTCTGAATTTCATCAGAAAGAGCATTAAGAACAGGACGAGCACCTGCAGCGATACCGCAGGTAGCCATTCCAACGACGATTCTAACCTTCTCGTCCTCGGAACGCATGTTAATCTGATTCTGCATCTTCTCTCTGATTGCCTGTAATTCAGCTAAACTTTTCATGCGAAAATATCTCCTTTACAATAATTTTCCGTTGTCTGTTTCCTGTTTGTTTTCTGCCAAGTATTCCTTAATATATTGTGCGACGTCCGGCGTATCGAGTGGAACTCCTCCGAGAACCTCCCTGAACTCCCTCGTATCAAGCACGAACTCCTTATCGTCATATCTGTAGGTATACAGAAAATCCGTATCAGGATGGTAGATGATAAGGTTCTGGATGGTAGTGGTAATGTCACCAAGCGGCATCCTGTCAATGTGGCTTAAGCCAAAGACTGCCGTATCGGTTGTACCCACACCGACCTCGGATTCGATTGTAAAGCTTCCGCCTGTTGATTCGGCAGCCTGCTTTAAAAACGGAACCCCGAGTCCCACCTTTCGTGTTGTCCTCGTTGTAAAGAAGGGGTCTGTCACATGCTCAACCTGTTCGGGAGTCATGCCGCAGCCGTTGTCCTTAATGACGAGTGTGAGAGTGTCGGCCTTTGTGTCGGCCGCAAGGGTAATCTCAACAAGAGTGGCACCCGCACGTGTGGAATTTTCCGCCACGTCAAGTATGTTAAGTGAAATCTCGGTCATCATGACTTAATACTTAGCCAGGATGCCCGGTACCTGATCTACTGTAAGACGTCCGTAAACCTCACCGTTAATCATCATTACCGGTGCAAGTCCGCAGGCTCCTACGCATCTGCAGGAATCAAGTGAGAATTTGCCATCAGGTGTACACTGGCCTGAGTGGATGCCGAGGATTTCCTCGATCTTCTCGAGAACGAGGTTGGAACCCTTAACATAGCAGGCTGTACCAAGACAAACAGAGATCTGGTACTGTCCCTTAGGTTCAAGTGTAAACTGTGCGTAGAATGTAGCAATACCGTAAATTCTCTCGATCGGTATGCCGGTTTCGTCGGAAATCATAGTCTGTACCTCGATTGGAAGGTATCCGTAGATTTCCTGTGCTTTCTGGATAATAGGCATAAGTGAACCTGCTTCGTCCTTCATCTCGGCGATAGCAGCCTTAAGCTCTTTCTCCTGCTCAGCGGTGCCCTTGAAGGGCACTGAACATGTTTTGCAAGCCATCAGTATTCCTCCTAAATTAGTTATGCGAATTTACGCAATTGTCATTATAGCACATTCATGGAAAATTTCCATAAAATATAAACAAAAAAATAACAAGACAAACGGACTTTTTGGTGTTATGATACAAGTGAAAAAATTTAGATTAGGGAGGCTATCCGTATGACGGCCAGGGATGTAAAGGAAATATTAGATGCAGAGGTGCTCACAGGTGAGGAGCTTCTTGACACAGAGGTTAAATCAGCCTGCGGTTCCGACATGATGAGCGAGGTCCTTGCCTTCAGTAAGGATCATTCCGTACTGCTTACGGGACTGTGCAACCAGCAGTCAATCCGTACGGCAGAGATGATGGACATCAAGGTCATCGTCTACATAAGGGGTAAGGTCCCCCAGGAGGAGGTTGTTGAGATGGCAAGGGAAAGGGAAATGATCATCATGACAACCGGCCACAGGATGTTTTCTTCGTGCGGTCTTTTGTACCAGGCAGGACTTAAGAGCGGACCATATTAAATAGGAGGCATCACGATGGACAACGCAATTGTATTTGAATATAACGTAGATTCGGATGACTTCACAAGAGCAGGAGAGGCATCCAGTGACATAAAGAAAAAGCTTAAGGAGATGGGAGTAAGTCCCGAAATCGTGAGAAAGGTCGCAATCGCAATGTATGAGGGCGAAATCAACATGGTAATCCATGCAAACGGCGGAAAAATCACGGTTGAAATCACTCCGAAGGAAATCGAGATGAAGCTTGCTGATGTGGGTCCTGGCATCCCCGATGTCGACAAGGCAATGCAGGCAGGCTGGTCAACGGCACCAGAGGAGGTAAGAAACCTCGGCTTTGGTGCGGGTATGGGTCTTCCGAACATGAAGAAGAATACCGACGACATGAAGATTGACACGGAAATCGGAAAAGGCACCACAATAACCATGATGGTAAAAATGGGTTAATTTATTATGGACAAATTCTTTCATTCGGTAAGAATTGATAAGGACCTGTGCAAGGGCTGCATCAACTGCATCAAAAGATGCCCTACCGAAGCTATACGAGTAAGAAACGGCAAGGCCGTAATCAACAACAAGCTCTGCATCGACTGCGGCGAGTGCATAAGGATATGTGAAAACCATGCGAAGTATGCGGAGGTTGATTCATTAAAGGACATGGAGCGCTTTAAGTACACAATCGCGCTTCCAGCCCCGACGCTTTACTGCCAGTTTAATAACCTTGAGGATAAGAACATCGTGCTCAATGCCCTTTTAAAGATGGGCTTTGACGATGTGTTTGAGGTTGCGGCGGCAGCAGAGTTTGTTTCCGAGGCACAGAGAAAGTTCCTCGCTGAGAAAAAGGACAACATGCCGTGGATTTCAACGGCATGCCCGACAATCATAAGGCTTGTAAGGGTTCGTTTCCCGGGTCTAATAAAGCACCTCATGCCGATAAACCCGCCTGTAGAGGTGGCGGCACAGGTGGCTGTTAAGAAGGCCATGGAGAAGACGGGCCTTAAGAGGGAGGAAATCGGTACCGTATTCATTTCACCGTGTCCCTCAAAGAATACCTATGCCAAGGTTCCGCTTGGAATCAAAAAGTCGGAGATTGATCTTGTCATTGCAATGAAGGAAATCTACCCGAAGCTTTTAACGGCAATGAAGGCCGTTGCATCGGAGAATTATGAGGATATTTCACAGTCAGGAAGAATCGGCATAAGCTGGGGCTTCTCGGGCGGTGAGGCAGGCGGAGCACTTGCTCAGAGCTACCTTGCGGCAGACGGAATAGAGAATGTCATAAGGGTATTAGAGGACCTTGAGGATGAGAAGCTTGACGACCTCGAGTTTGTTGAGCTTGATGCGTGTGCTGGCGGCTGCGTTGGCGGCGTGCTCACGGTTGAAAATCCGTACCTTAGCGTCGCAAGGCTTCACAAGATGAGACGCTACATGCCAATCCAGGTAAGCCATATGTCGGATGACGGCTTTATGGATGAGGAACTGGAGAAGAAATCGATTCTTTCCTTTAAGAAGGACATCGAATACGAGCCGGTACTTCAGATGGGAGACAGCGTTATAGAGGGCTTTGTAAGGCTTAACCAGGCGGAGAGGCTTGCCAAGACATTGCCAGGCCTTGACTGCGGCTCATGCGGAGCACCAAGCTGCAGCGCGCTTGCAAAGGACATCGTAAAGGGAGAGGCCACACAGGAGATGTGCATCTACATGATGCGAAGCCACATAGCGGATCTCTCAAAGGAGCTTAAGGGTACTGTCGGCGAGGTAAGGAAGGTTCCGGGACCGGGAGCCGTAGCTGCCGAGTATATTGAAAAGATAGCTGACAGGATTATAGAAGTAACTGATAAGGATGGTATCGGACGATGAAGGTTTCAGAGCTTTCTTCAATGTTTAAGCTTATTAATGCGGGCGACATGGAAAGGGAGGTTAAGGGCGTATTCTGCTGTGACCTTTTATCAGTCGCTATGGGTAAGGCTCCTGCTGACAGTGCATGGGTAACGGTAATGGCAAATGTCAATACGCTTGCCGTTGCATCGCTTACCGATGTTTCGTGTGTCGTGCTCGCAGAGGGTGCCGTGCTTGACGAGGCAACCGTTAATAAGGCAAGGGAACAGGAAATTACAGTTTTCTCAACCGAGGAACCGATTTTTGAAGCAGCTTTAAGGATTCATGGTTAATGTAAGCTACGATCTTCATATCCACAGCTGCCTGTCTCCATGCGGTGACAACAACATGACACCCGCAAACATAGCGGGAATGGCAGCGGTAAAGGGGCTTGACGCAGTGGCACTCACCGACCATAACACGGCACGTAACTGTGCTCCGTTTATGGCATACTGTGAGGCCTACGGCATCATCGGAATCCCGGGGCTTGAGATAAATACGGCTGAGGAGGTTCATGCCGTCTGTCTTTTCAGAAGCCTTGAGGCAGCCCTTGATTTTGATGCCTACGTTTATGAGCATCTTTTAAAGGTTCCGAATAACGAGAGGATTTTCGGAGCCCAGATTTTAATGAATGACGATGAGGAGGAGACTGGCCGTGAGCCGAACCTTCTCATAAATGCAACCGACATCGCCTTTGACGATGTATGGGGACTTGTCAGGGAGCGTGACGGTGTGATGGTGCCGGCACACATTGACAAGAGCGCAAACTCGCTTCTCGGACAGCTCGGCTTTATTCCCGACGGCAGTCTTTTTAAGACAGTCGAGGTAAAGGACTTAAAAAAGCTTCACGAGCTTAAAAGAAACCATCCGTATGTAAACGAATGCCAGATAATAAGCGATTCAGACGCCCATTACCTGGATGCGGTACATGACAATTCGCTCACGCTTCTTTGTGAGCATAAGACTATAGACGGCGTTATCGACGCTCTTTTAAGGGGACCACTTTATGAAAATTAAACTTTCCAAATATATTGCAAGGCTTCTTAGCCAGAACGGAATCACACAGTGCTTTTCCGTCGTAGGCGGAGGGGCGATGCACCTTAATGACGGCTTCGGGCACGAGCCGGGTATCCACACGCTCTACATGCACCATGAGCAGTCATGTGCGATGGCAGCGGAAAGCTACGGCAGAATCTACAATAAGCCTGCCATATGCTGTGTTACGACAGGACCCGGCGGAACAAATGCAATCACTGGCGTTGTCGGTGCATGGACTGACTCGATTCCGATGATAGTAATCTCCGGACAGGTGCGCTACGACAATACAGCGAGATGGTCGGGAACCGGCATCAGGGTAATGGGAGACCAGGAGTTTGACATCATAAGGGCTGTTGACTGCATGACTAAGTATGCAAAGCTCGTGCTGGACCCGAAATCCATAAGATACGAGGTTGAAAAGGCACTTTACCTTTCACAGACTGGACGCCCCGGCCCAGTATGGCTTGACATCCCCGTAGACATCCAGGGAATGCAGGTTGAGGAGTCTGACCTTTATCCGTTTGACATTGAGGCCTTTGAAAAGGAAACCGAGAGCATGCTCGATTTTATCGACGAGGCAGAGGAAAAGGCAGAAAAGAATAAATCAGACAATATCTATTCGAAGGCGGACCTTAATGACCCGCTTCTTAACGTAAGCTTCCTAAAGCAGAAATGGCAGACTGCCCCTGAGCATATCACTAAGGACAGTCCTGTCGTAATGAAGATTATAAAGGAAATTGAAAAGTCCGAAAGACCTGTTTTCTATACAGGTAACGGCATAAGGATTGCGGGAGCAGAGGACATTTTCCTTAAGGTTGCAGACAAACTCGCAATTCCCGTTGTTGTAGGCTGGAACGGTCAGGACATCATCCCGAGCGAGCATCCGCTTAAGGCGGGACAGCCGGGAGGCCGCGGTGACAGACCGGGTAACTTTGCGGTTCAGAACTCTGACCTCATCCTTTCAATCGGCTCGAGACTGAGCATCAGGCAGGTGGGCTACAACTTTGCAACATGGGCAAGGAAGGCATATGTCATCTGCTGTGACATTGACGAGGAGGAGTTAAAGAAGCCGTCCGTGCACATTAACCTCCCTGTTCATGCCGATGCATACGAGCTTTTAAAGGCACTCGATGAAAAGCTTACGGAGCTTGGCTTTAAGGGACACGGAAAATATTACAATAACCTTGCCGAAATTAAGAAGGACGGTTACTACGACGACGAGAGATTCCTCTTTAGGGGCGGCATTGCCAAAAACGGCCTCAACTGGTGGCAGATGATTGAGCACTGGAATGAGAAATATCCCGTATACCTTCCGAAGTTTAAGACGGGAAACGTTGGCAAGCAGGCCAACATGTACGAGTTCTACAACAAGCTCGGCAACATGGTTTCAGACAATACGATTACAGTAGTCGGAAACGGCTCGGCTGACGTTGCGTGCGGAGTCATCTACAAGATTAAGGAGGGCTCAAGATTCATTAGCCAGGACGGAATCGCATCAATGGGCTATGACCTTCCTGCTGCAATCGGTGCATGTGCGGCATGCCACGACGTATCCGGAAGACTTCCAGAAAAGGGCCAGGTCAAGGGACTCATAGACAACAAGGCATATGCCTACGGAGAACTCGAGGAGGCAAGGAAGAACCCGCACTGGAAGGGAAGGCATGAGTATTATCCGCCGCTTTATGCAAATGACGTCATCTGCATTACGGGAGACGGTTCAATCATGATGAACCTTCAGGAGCTTGAGACAATTAAGAGCCACGAGATGCCGATTAAGATCTTCATGGTCAACAATAACGGCTACCACTCGATAAGACAGACACAGGTTAACCTCTTTAACGGAGAGCCGCTTACAGGAATAGGCGGTGACAGTGCAGACCTTAGCTTCCCTGATTTCAGGAAGGTTGCACGTGCGTTTAACTTAAGCTATACGGCAGCAGCATCAAATGACGAGCTTGAGGATGCAATCAGGGAGACTCTTGAGAAGGAGGGACCTGCATTCTGTGAAATCTTCTGTGACACCGAGCAGTTCTTTGAGCCAAAGAGTGCAGTAAAGAAGGCACCTGACGGATCGCTTTCAAGCCCGCCACTCGAGGACATGGCACCGTTCCTTTCAAAGGAGGAGCTCGAGGAAGAAATGATTATCACAGAGGAGTAAGCCATAGCTTATGGTAATAGTTGTAACAGGGGCAAATAGCTTTATCGGCAGTGCCGTTACCCGTAGGCTCCGTGAAAACGGACATACGGTTTACGGGCTTAGGCACAGCATTGAGGAGGCCCCGGAAAGAAATGAAATAATACCGGAAAAGGCTGACATATGGGTCCATTTCGCATGGGCAGGTGCAGGCAGGGACTTAAGAAATAACGAGGACATGCAAAGGCGCTCCGTGGAAATAGCGGAAAATGCGGCCCAGTGCGCAAATAAGCTTAACTGCAAAAGGTTCATATTTGCGGGAAGCCAGGCCGAAATCCACGGCACAAGCCTTTACGGAATTTATAAGAAAAAGGCAGCAGAGAGGATAGGGGAAATTTTTAAGGGTGACCTTGTCCACATGCGCATCTTCTCGGTATACGGACCGGGTGACCACGAGGGCACGCTCATTGAGCAGATAAAGGAGGCGTGCAGGAATGACAGTGAACTCATACTCGGACCGTGTACGCAGAAATGGAATTTTACATTTATAAGTGACTGCGCCGGCGCATTTTTAACGGTTTGCGAGGCTAAGGACACTATAAATGATACGATAGATACAGGTACCGACGACATCAGGGAGCTTAGAAGCTTTGTGACTGAGGCATATGGGGAGCTTGGTGGCAGAAGGGAGCTTCGCTTTGGGGAGCGTGGCAACAATGCCGAGGGAGCGGTTGACCTCATACCCGATTACAAAAAGCTTTACAGCCTCGGATTCAGGCCGGAGGTATCATTCAGGGAAGGAATTAAACAGTAATAATGAAAACAATCATCATACTCCTTGGCGGAGTCGCAATGTTTCTTTTCGGTATGGGTCTCATGGGAGACGGCCTTAAGAAGGTTGCGGGAAACAAACTTGAACTTATTCTTTACAGGCTTTCAAATACGACCTTAAAGGGTCTTTTACTTGGAACAGGTGTAACAGCCGTTATCCAGTCATCTGCAGCGACAAGCGTAATGGTTGTCGGCTTTGTAAACTCACAGATGATGAGCCTTAAGCAGGCACTTTCAGTAATTCTCGGTGCAATCATCGGTACATCTGTAACCGGCTGGGTTCTCTGTCTTTCTGAAATTGGCGGAAGCTCGGGACTTGTAAGCCTTCTTTCAACGGAGGTTCTCAGTGCCCTCGTTGCCATCATCGGTATCGTAATGCGAATGACAACAAAGAAGAAGACGACAGTGTTTGTGTCTGACATTCTTCTTGGCTTCTCAGTGCTCATGTTCGGTATGAAGAGCATGTCGGGCGCTGTATCGGGACTCAGGGATAACCCTGCATTCCTTGGACTTCTGACAGGCTTTAAGAATCCGTTCCTGGGAGTGCTTTTCGGACTTGGCGCAACGGCAGTGCTCCAGTCTGCATCTGCTACCGTAGGTATCCTTCAGGCTCTTTCAGTAACAGGTGTAATCACATTTGACATCGCGTTCCCGATTATTCTTGGTATCGGTATCGGTGCGGCTCTTCCGGTTCTCATGTCGGCGGTAGGCTCGACAACAGACGGTAAGAGGGCAGCGTTCTCATACCTTATCATGGGACTTCTCAATACGATTCCGTTTGCAATCATTTTTTATGTGCTTAACGGAATCCTTAAGTTTGGCTTCATGGGCGATACGATGAACATGGTATCGATTGCCATGGTGAACTCACTTTATCGTATCATTACAGTAATCTTTACGGCTCCGTTTATTAAGCCTATCGAAAGGCTCCTTGCAAGGATGATTAAGGAGAAGGCGGAGGACAGCCAGAACCTCAAGGACATCTCAAGACTTGAGACAAAGTTCCTCCAGTATCCGCCGCTTGCACTTGAGCAGTCAAGGCTTGTACTCGTTGCAATGGCACATCTTGCAAAGAAGGCCATCTACAATGCGGTTGACCTTGTAAACAACTATTCAGAAAAGGGTCATAAGGAGATTGAGGACCTTGAGGCAGCTACTGACAAGTACGAGGATAAGCTTGGCACATATCTCATGAAGATAACAAGTGCTGACCTTACACCTGAGCAGTCTGCAAAGCTTTCAAAGTACCTGCATGCAATCACTGACCTTGAGAGAATTGGTGACCATGCGTTAAACATTGCACAGTGTGCACAGGAAATCCATGAAAAGAAGATTGAATTCACTCCAGAGGGAAAGAGGGAGATGGAAATCCTCGCATCTGCACTCCTTGAGGCTGTTACAACCTCAATCAAGGCATTCACTGAAGAGAACCTTAACATGGCACTCATGATTGAGCCGCTTGAGCAGACAATCGACGATCTCTGTGATGACATCAAGCTTCACCACATCAAGAGACTCCAGAAGGGTCAGTGTACGCTTGAGCACGGTTATGTATTCAATGACCTCCTCACAAACTACGAGAGGGTTTCTGACCACTGCTCAAACATCGCAGTTGCATTTGTTGAAACTAGCGAGAATACACTTGAGATCCATGAATACGAGGCAAAGCTTCGCTATGAGCCCGATGCCGAGTTCAGGGAGTATTTTGAGGAATACAAGAAGAAATACCATATTTAATGAAATATAAGGAGGATTTAAATATGTTTAACAGAAAAGAAATCAAGGAAAGGGCAAAGGACGCATTAAAGCTTAATTACTGGAAGTCTGTGCTCGTTTACTTCCTGCTCACACTTCTTACAGGTACGGGAGTTGCATCAATTAGCTCTGCAACAGGTGCTGCAAGGGGAGCAACAGCTGCAACAAGCGGCGGCTCTGCAGCAGTAAGTGGGATGTTTGATGATATTGCGGCTGTAATCGGCGACCTTCCGCACGAGTTTGACATGCTCATCGGTCTCTCATTCGTGACAATCATTCTCGGACTTCTTGCAATCCTTGCACTCGTAGCCATAATCTCAGCAATCGCAACAGTATTCGATATCTTTGTAAAGAGACCGTTTGTTGTGGGCGGCGCAAGATACTTCACAAGAAATGCTGACGGAGTAGGAGACGTAGGAGACATTCTCGGCGGCTTTAAGGTTAACTACCTTAAGAACGTTGGAACACTTTTCCTCATGAACTTCTTTATTTCACTCGGAACCTTCTTCTTTATCATTCCGGGTATTATCCTCACATATGCATTCAGAATGGTTCCGTACATCCTCGCAGAGGGTACAGAGCTTTCAGCAACTGAGGTTTTAAAGAAGTCAATGGAAATGATGAAGGGCAACAAGTGGGCTGCATTCTATTCGAGCTTTCATTCATTGGATGGTTCATCCTTTCAGCACTTACATTTGGTATCCTCGACATCTTCTATGTTGGACCATATTACCACCAGGCTTATGCAGAGCTTTACCTTGCGCTTAAGAGGGGAAATGCACCTGCTCC
>JAUNDA010000035.1 GCA_030526295.1 Eubacteriales bacterium | reverse complement strand
GTTTGATTCATCTGATTGTGTTTTGGTGTGTCCACTTTCTGGGGTCCATTTTAGATATCGAAAGGTATCGGCTATTTTTTTATAAAAAAGAACCAGATGCTTCAGGTAAGGTCGATGGTGTTAAACCAACGTCACGAACCACATCTGATTCCTATACATTGAATTTATATTTATAATATTGGATGTCAATGCAAAATTCTCTAAAAAAATTTATTGATTAATTCAGATTATGCTATAATATCTGCCGGGAGAGAATGACTATGAACGCATTAAGAAAAATAGACAGGAAAACACTTGCAGGTCTCATTACGGGACCGCTTTTTTTTGCGTTATGCATGTTTCTGATTCCTGATGGATTGTTTGGATATGAAGCCAGGGCAGCGATAGGTACTCTTTGCTGGATGGGAGCCTGGTGGATAATGATGCCTATCCCTGTCGGGGTAACGGGATTCATCCCGATCATAGTAAATGCCCTTTTCAATGTGATGAAAATGGACTCGCTCCTTGCCAAGTATGCAACGGATACGATATTCCTTCTTATAGGAGCTGACCTTCTTACCATCTCGTGGAAGGTTACGGGCCTTGATAAAAGGGTGGCGTTAAGGTTCCTCTATTTAAGCGGTCCGTCACTTACCTCACAGGTACTCATGTGGTTTCTCATTGCAACAGCGTTTGCAATGGTGCTTCCAAACCTCGTTGTATGCTCAATGCTCACACCGATAGCCTTTTCCATGCTCAGATACGTGGGTGAGGATGACCTAAAAAAGGGAAGGATAGCCCCGATTGTGCTTTGTGCGGTTGCGTGGGGATCTGGACTTGGTGGAATGGCAACACCGTTTTCAGGTGCGATGAACCTCGTGGCAATAGGCTACATTGAGGAGTATATAGGACGTGAATTCATGTATACCGCATGGTCAATACGCATGGTTCCGATGCTTTTAATAGTGGCCGCGGTAAATGCAGCCTGCATAATGCTAATAAAGCCAAGAAATGCATCATTAAAGGGCTCCAGGGAATATTATAAGAAGCTTTACAGCGAGCTTCCTAAGATGAGTCGTGACGAGTTTACAGCACTTTTCATGTTCGTCTTTACGGTAGTAATGACATTTGCAAGAAATGCCTACGCCGGCATTTTCCCGGCACTTAAGCCTGCGTATCTATTCCTCATAATGGGTGTCCTTACATTCATTATAAGAAAGAAATCAGACGGAGAGCCGTTTAACAACTGGAAGGAAGCTTCAAGGGAAATCGGATGGGGACTTCTCATATATGTAGCCGGTGGAATTGCACTCGGGGCAATGCTCATTGATACTGGTGCCGTTGATTCGCTTGCGGTAATTCTTAAATCCCTCAACATGACTGGTGGCTTTGGAACAGTACTACTGCTTACGGCATTTGCGGTTATCCTTTCGGAGATTTCAAACCACAGCTCGGCAGCTGCAATCGTGCTTCCGATAGCGATAAGTGTTTGCAGGGCACTTAACCTCAATGCGATGCCTTACATCTATACGCTTATTGCAGCCTACAATACGGCATTCATGATGCCTACTGCAGTACGTGCAATCCCGGTCGGACTCGGACTAAGTCCGTCGTATCTTATGAAGAGGGGTGCTCTTTTAACGTTTGTCTCGGTATTTACGATAGCACTTACGGGATTTATGTTTATGAGCATCTGGCCTGCGTTTAGCGGCTTTTAAATGGTTCGGAGTTTTGAGTCCGGATGTAAATCATCATAATTACTCCGTGATTAGAGCCATTTCTTAAATAAGAAAATCAGGCGTTTTAATATCAAATATTTGTCACAAAATCTGCGGGCAGGGGCCTGCAATTAACGAAAGGTTTTTAATTAAACTATGAAGGAATTCCTCACAATTACAAAGTATTACAAGCCCTACATGAAGCTTTTTATCCTGGACCTCATTGCGGCCTCGGTAACGGCTGCAATTGCGCTTGTAAACCCAATGATAATAAGGCACATTACGGGATCACTTATATATCTTCCTGGCGCAGAGAGCGTACCGCAGATACTTAAGCTCGGACTCATAATGATAGGCCTCACGGTGCTTGCATACGGCTGCGAGCGCTTTAGCGTTTACTACGGCCACCTTCAGGGCACATACCAGGAAAGGGACATGCGTCTTGAGATTTACGAGCACCTCCAGGAGCTTAGCTTCAACTATTATGACAATGCAAAGGTCGGAGCGCTTATCTCAAGGGTTACAAATGACCTCTTCGAGATAACGGAGCTACTCCACCACGGACCTGAAAACATCCTCATTTATTCGATCAAGGTTATAGGTTCATTCATAATCCTTTGCACAATCAACTGGAGGCTCTCACTTGTTGCGCTTACGATGATTATCGCAATGGCCATAATCATCTTTTTTACAAATTCAAAGTTTACCGCTGCCTACACAAAGAGGCGTGCCGTAATGGCGCAGATGAGCGCAAGAATCGAGGACTCACTTAACGGTATAAGGGTTGTAAAGTCATTTACAAACGAATCGAGGGAAATTGAAAACTTCAAGAAAATCAACGAGGAATATGTTGGCGTAAAGAAGATGACATACAACTACATGTCACTCTATTTTGCCTCAATGCATTCGATGGCAACGCTTGTAACGGTTGTTTCCGTAATGGTGGGCTCTGTCATGATCTCAGGCGAAAGCCTCTCGATAGCTGACCTGGTGGCATTTATCCTCTATATCGCAAACTTCACAGACCCGATCTGCCGACTCGTCGACATGGTTGAGACCTTCCAGAACGGCTACTCGGGCTACATAAGGTTCAGGGAAATCATGAACCTTAAGGCTGACATCACGGAGGCACCTGATGCAGTAAGCATTAAGGAAAGGGACGGCTCAGTTGAGTTTAAGGATGTAAGCTTTAAGTATTCGGGAACAGAGAACAATGTACTAAGCCACATTAACCTTAAGATTAATGATGGTGAATATGTTGCGGTATGCGGACCGTCTGGAACAGGAAAGACGACACTTTCGAGCCTTATTCCTAGATTCTACGACGTAACAGACGGAGAGGTGCTTGTAGGTGGTGTGGATGTAAGAAAAGCAACACTTGAGTCACTTAGGGGCCATATTGGAATTGTCCAGCAGGATGTATATCTCTTTGCGGGAACAATCATGGAGAACATCAAATACGGCTGCCCGGATGCAAGCGATGAGGACGTAATTAAGGCTGCAAAGGCCGCAAATGCACACAGCTTCATCATGAGCCTTCCAAACGGCTATGATACTGAAATAGGACAGCGCGGCGTTAAGCTTTCTGGAGGACAGAAGCAGAGGGTATCTATTGCCAGGGTATTCCTCAAGAACCCGCCTGTACTCATCTTTGACGAGGCTACAAGTGCGCTCGATAATGAATCAGAGAAGATTGTGCAGGAATCAATGGAAACGCTTGTTAAGGGACGTACAGCGATTGTAATCGCACACAGGCTTTCTACCATTAAGAACGCACCGAGAATCCTCGTTATGTCGGGCGACACGATAGCAGAAGAGGGTACGCACGAGGAACTTCTTAATAAGGGCGGCATCTATGCAGAACTTTACAATTCGGGTAAATAATTATAAACATTATTCTCGAAATCAGTAGTAAAATACAAACGGCATTATTAAGCGTTCTGTCGGTTAATAATGACCGGGGGATGGGAAGAAAAGAGAAAAGACATATGAGAGACCTAACGCTTTATGATAACAGGATAACAAACATTGAGTATTCGAGGCTTCCGGGAAGAAATCCCAATTCGATGCCGCACTTTTTAAAGTCCTGTGAGGATGGCTTTGACGGACTTAAGGCAGACATGAGACTCACAAAGGACGGGGAAATCATTCTCTGCCACGATGAGGGATACATGCTTAATGCAGAGGGCAGGATTACACTTTTCGATGAGGATCATCCTGAAAAGGCGATGAAGATCCGTGACCTTACATTAAAGGAAATTATGGAGCTTAGGTTCGAGGATAAGGATAACGGCGAGGATGTGCGCCCGTGTACACTCGATGAGATGCTTGGGCTTTGCGAAAAGAAGGGAATGATTCCATACCTTACCTCAAGGCACGAGACATGGAGGGAGGAAACCTCTCATAGGATGGGAGAGCTTCTTAAAAAGCACGGACTTACGGACATTGCCATCATGAACCTGTATCCAGGCAATAAGGATACTCTCGCAGCCATAAATAAATACTGCGGTGAGATGATTGCCTGTGACACAAGGAGGGAGGAGCATATGTTCTCGAAGGAAATGATTGATGAGTCGGCTGATGCAGGCTATAAGATCATATGCCTCTGCCACTTTAGTGAGGCACCTGTTACAAAGGAGCTTGTAGACTATGCACGCAGCAGGGGGGTTAATATCTGGGAGTGGGGCATGACCACAAGGGAAGATGTTAAGCACTACCTTGAGCTTGGAGTAAACGGCTTCCAGATGTACACAAGGGAAGTGACAAACGGCGTAATCCGAGAGATGGGATTCTGATAATACTTGAAGCAGGATTAAACACAAGAATTGGCAGATGTGCCGGGCAAGATAAGTTATTAGAAAAGAGGCTTTACAAGACTTGAGTCTAAGTAAGGCCTCTTGTTGTATGTAAGAATGGTACTAATGAGACAATGCAATTAAACGAGGTTTCAGCACATAGTCATTTTTTAATCGTAAATCATGCTCTTTCTCTTGGCACTTGTGAGACCGTCGCCAGGGTAAAAGAGCTTGACGTTCTGCCTCTCACAGTCGAAGACGAGCTCATCTGTTACGATATCGGTAATCAGTGCATCGATGTTTCCAAGCCTGGAGAAGGTGTACGGGAGGTTGTTTCCGACCTTGTCATTATCAAGAAGCATGATTGTGACCCTCGATTTATTGATGACTGATTTTTTGAGCTGTGACTCGTTAAGGGAGCCGCAGGTAAAGCCCGTATGTGATGTATAACCTGAGGTGGCCATGATTGCTACCTCGACGTTTAAATCAGACAGCATGTCAAGGCTCTGTGAGCCTGAACATGAAAGGGTTACGGCATCAAGCTGGCCGCCAAGAAGTGTCACGGAGCACTTGGAACGGTGTGCAAGCTCAACGGCCACATTGGCAGCAGAGGTGATGACGGTATATCTCTCGTCGGGCAGAAATCGCGTCATCGTATAGATGGTTGAACCTGCGTCAAAATAGTAGGAGCGGCTTGGCTTAATGAGATCGGCGGCAATCTTGGAAATCTCCTCCTTGGCAGCAGTATTTTGCCTGATACGGAAGTTGAAGTTATGCTCTCTTTCTGACGGTGTGTCGTCAATTATCATGGCACCGCCCCAGATACGCTTAATAAGACCCTCGGCCTCAAGCTTTTCTAGGTCCCTCCAGAGAGTCATGTTTGTATAATCACCGCTTAGCTTAAGCAGTTCCTTGTTTTTTGCCTCGCCCTTATCAATGAGATATTCGAGAAGTTTTTTCTGACGTTCGTTCATAGTTGCTCCGATGAATTAGCCATGCTATAATTATGTAACCATTGTAATACTTCTTAATTAGCGCTTCAAGTTATATTGATGTGAAAGAGGAAATTTGAAGTGAAATAAATTAAGAAGTCAGAACAAAAAATGTAAAAAAACACTTGCAATTATTTCGTGTTTTTGTTATTATATTGCTTGCGCGACTGCGCGAATATTATTTTTGCAAAGAGGGAGGTGCGAATTATGGCAAAGTGTTCAGTTTGTGGAAAGTCCGCACACTTTGGAAATCAGGTATCTCATTCACATAGAAGATCAAACAAGATGTGGAAGCCAAACGTAAAGAAGGTTAACGTTCAGACAGAAGCTGGAAACAGAAGAATTTACGTTTGTACACAGTGCCTGCGCTCAGGCAATGTTCAGAGAGCTGAGATTAAGTCTGCAGCTGTAGCTGACTGATTTTTGGTTGGATTATTACACACGTTAAGCCACTCTGCCGGAGTGGCTTTTTTCGATTGTATAAAGTCATAAGAATGCGCCGGGAATTTATTTTTCTTCCAATATGTATTTATTTATGATAAAATAATTGAATGGAATTTTTCGGTTTTTTTGAATCGGAGGTTTTTATGAAAGAAAAATCCAAAAAGAATGTTTTCGTAACAAGTTCACCATGTGGAGAAACAAGCATTTCCGTAGAGGCTGTAAAGCAGATGGCAGGTAATGTCGCAATGGAATGCTTCGGAATAGTAGGAATGGCATCAGTAAATATGTCTGACGGTATCGTAAAGCTTCTTCGAGGCGAAAGTGCCCAGAAGGGTGTTGAGATCGAGATCGAGGAGGACGGAATCGGAGTTACATTCCACATCATCACGGCATATGGTGTAAGCATTGTTGCTGTTACAGAAAATCTCATTGAAAACGTTAAATACAAGCTCGAGGCATTTACAGGCCTTAAGGTTAAGAACGTTGATATTTATGTAGAAGGCGTCAAGCCGGTAGACTGACGGAGGAGAGACATGCAGGAAATAACGGTAGATGCTGCCCTTCTGAAGAAGTGTTTTCTGGCAGCGGCTGCAAATGTAGAAAGAAATAAGGAAGCAATTAACGAGCTTAATGTATTCCCGGTTCCGGACGGCGACACAGGCACAAACGTGGCAATGACACTTATGAGTGCCGTAAAGGAGGTCGAGGGAGCCGAGGAGAATAATGAGGCAATCCTAAGAGCTATGTCAAACGGTGCCCTTAAGGGTGCAAGAGGAAACTCTGGAGTTATCTTCTCACAGCTTATCCGTGGCTTTACAAAGTCACTCAGGGAGGAAGAGGAGTACAGCGCAGAGGCCTTTGCAAGAGCCTTCAAGATGGCAACAGAGATAGCCTACAAGGCTGTAATGAAGCCAAAGGAGGGTACAATCCTCACTGTCGCAAAGGGAATGAGCGACAAGATGCAGGAGATTTATGACGATGGCACGGGCTATAACGAGATTCTTAAAAACGTCATCGAGCATGGTGACGAGGTTCTCGACATGACACCTGAGATGCTCCCGGTTCTTAAGGAGGCAGGAGTTGTAGACTCAGGCGGAATGGCACTCATGGTTGCACTTAAGGGTATTGCGGCAGTTCTTGACGGAACAGCAGAGGAGCTCTTAAGCCAGGTTGTTGTACCGACAGGAGGTGGAAGCGGTGCCAGCGAGATGACAATCTCAACAGAGGACATCAAGTTCGGCTACTGCACGGAGTGCATCATTAACCTTAATAAGAACACACAGTACTCAAAGGTACTTGAATTAAAGGAATTCCTCGAGTCAATCGGTGATTCAGTTGTATGTGTAGAGGACGAGGGAATCGTAAAGATCCACGTTCATACAAACCATCCTGGTCTCGTATTTGAAAAGGGCCTTGAGATGGGATCCCTTTCAAGACTCAAGGTAGATAACCTTCACGAGGAGGCTGAGGAGAAGAAGGCCAAGGCCATGGCTGCAAAGGCAAAGGAAATGAAGGCATCGGCAGTTGTTGCCGTATGTGCCGGCAAGGGCCTTGCAGAGGTATTCAGGCTTCTCGGAGCCGATGAGGTTATCGAGGGCGGACAGACAATGAACCCTTCAATCCAGGATATCCTTGAGGCATGCGAGAAGGCATGTGCAAAGAGGGTTTACGTTCTTCCAAACAACAAGAACATCATCCTTGCCTCAGAGCAGGCAAGCAAGAATACGGACGGAAAGTTCGAAATCATCACAATCCCTTCAAAGACAGTTCTTCATGGCATCACAGCCATGATGAACTACGATCCTGAGGGAGATGCCGAAGCCAATGTCGAGACCATGAAGGACAGCCTCTCAACCGTTAAGAGCGGTGAGGTTACATATGCCGTAAGGGATACTTCGGTTGACGGCTTTAAGATCTCAAAGGATGACATCATGGGAATCGGTGACAGCGGAATCCTCGCAGTAGGAGGAAGCATCAACAAGGTCACAGAGGAAATGATCGAAAAGATGGCTGATGAGGACACCAGTCTCATTACCATTTATCCAGGTGAGGATATTTCGGACGAGACAGCTGAAGAGCTGAGGGCCGTAATTGCAGAGAAGTACGACATGGCTGACGTTGACGTACAAAGGGGAGACCAGCCTGTATATTATTATCTCGTGAGCGTGGAATAATGGAACTTACATCCTTAAAGGGAATAGGAGAGAAAACTGCCGGGGCTTTTAAGCGCCTCGGCATTTCTTGCGTTTCGGATCTTTGCACATACTACCCGAGGGAGTATGAGGCATACTCCGTGCCAATGCCACTCTATGAGCTTAGACCTGGCTCCATAGGGGTTGTTGAGGGTACCCTTTCAAAGGATGCGACGCTTAACAGGTTTAACGGTCTCACAATCGTCAATGCATACTTAAGCGACATGACGGGAAGGCTGCAGCTAAGCTGGTACAACATCCCTTACATAAAGAGTAACCTTAAGGCGGGCTCAAGGTATGTGTTCAGGGGCCGTGTCTATGAGAAAAACGGAAGGCTCATAATGAGCCAGCCGAAGATGTATTCCCCGGAGGACTACAGGGAAAGGTTTGAGGGAAGGCTCATCCCGGTTTATCCGCTCACAAAGGGCGTAAACAACAACCTTTTAATAAAGGCAGTCGGTGAGGCGCTTAAGACTGAGGACCTCGCTTCGTATGAGTATCTGGGTGATAACATGCTCGAAAAGGCAGACCTCATGCCTGAAAACGAGGCACTCATAAGGATTCATTTCCCCCGTTCAAATAAGGAACTAATGAATGCCAGAAGAAGAATCGCTTTTGACGAATTCTTCATGTTCCTTCTCGCGGGGGCAAGGCTTCGCGAAAGGGTTAAGGCCACAAGGAGTAATTACAAGTGCAGGCCAGAGTTTCGGATGATTAATTTCATCGCGGGACTTCCGTTTGAGCTAACTAAGGGTCAGTCAGATGCCTACAAGGCAATAGTCCACGACCTTAACAGCGGAAACGTAATGAACAGGCTCATAGAGGGTGACGTAGGATCAGGCAAGACGATAGTTGCCGTGCTCGCCCTTATGTATATGGCCTTTAACGGCTACCAGGGTGCACTCATGGCACCGACTGAGGTGCTCGCAAGGCAGCACGCCGAGACCATCATGAAGCTTTTCAATGCCCAGGGCATTAACCTCACGGTGGCACTCATCACGGGCTCCATGACCGCAAAGGAAAAGGAAACTGCGTATGAGCACATTAAAAACGGCGATGCTCAGATTATCATTGGAACGCATGCACTTTTCCAGGATAAGGTGGAGTACAAGTCGCTTGGCCTTATCGTAACCGATGAGCAGCACCGCTTCGGAGTTGCGCAGAGGGAGGCACTTTCACAAAAGGGAGAGATGCCGCACACGCTCATCATGAGTGCGACACCGATTCCGAGGACACTTGCAATCATCCTCTACGGCGACATTGACGTGTCTGTTATCGATGTACTGCCAGAGGGCAGGATGCCTATTAAAAACTGCGTTGTCAATGCCGACTACAGGGAGAGGGCATATAAGTTTATTAATGACGAAATAGAAAAAGGTCACCAGGCCTATGTTGTATGCCCTGCGATTGAGGCAGAGGACGAGGAGGAGGGTGCCGGAGGTAACCTTGAAAACGTGCTTGACTATGCAAAGAAGCTAAGTACGGCACTTAAGGGAAGAAGGGTCGCATACCTTCACGGACAGATGAAGGGAGCTGAAAAGGACGACATCATGATGCGCTTTAAGGAGGGCGAGATTGATGTACTCGTTTCGACAACCGTTATCGAGGTTGGCGTTGACGTACCGAATGCCACAGTCATGATGATTGAAAATGCAGAGCGCTTCGGCCTTGCACAGCTTCACCAGCTGAGGGGCCGTGTGGGACGCGGAAAGGCGCAGTCCTACTGCATTATGATTAATACCTCTGATACCGAGAAGGCTGCCGAAAGACTGGACATTCTAAATAAAAGTAATGACGGCTTCTTTATCGCAGAGGAGGATTTAAGGCTTAGGGGCCCGGGAGACCTTTTCGGTGTAAGGCAGTCGGGAGAGATGGTATTTAACCTCGCCGACATTTACAGTGATAAGGAAGTGCTCGAAAAGGCAAAGGAAACGGTCGCAGCGGTTTTAGGTGAGGATCCGGGGCTTACGATGGATATTCACAGCCGAATCCGCCTTAGACTTGATAACTACATGGATAATGGGTATACTGTTTAATTATGAGAGTAATTGCGGGAATAGCGAGATCGGTGCCGCTCATCGCCCCAAAGGGTAAGGAGACGAGGCCGACAACAGATAAAATAAAGGAAACACTTTTTAACATCCTCCAGTTTGATGTGCCGGGATGTCTTTTCGTCGATTTATTCGCAGGCTCGGGAGCCATCGGAATCGAGGCCTTAAGCCGCGGCGCTGAAAGGTGTCTTTTCGCGGACAATAGTCGTGAGGCAGTTGAGTGCATTACAAAAAATGTGGAAAAGTGCCATTTTGAGGACAAGGCAAGCATACTTAGAACTGAGGCGATGGCAGCAGTTTCAAGGCTTAAGCTCATGCAGCGTGATGACGAGGACATGGTTGTGTTCCTCGACCCGCCTTATGACAGGGGTCTTGAGTATCCCGTAATAAGGGCACTTGCAAACCAAAAGCTTTTAAGGGCATGCGATACGCTTATTCTTGAGAAATCACTTGAAAAGAAGTCGGATGAGGAACTTATGGAGGAAATTTCGGAGCTTGGGCTTGAGATTTACAAGGAAAAGCCATACAAAAACCAGAAGCATGTATTCATTCGTTTAAAAGGAGATGAATAATGGAGCATATTGCGGTATACCCGGGAAGCTTTGACCCGATAACCTATGGACACCTTGACATTATAAGGAGGGCATCGAGCCTTTTTGACAAGGTAATAATCGCCGTTTTAATCAACGAATCAAAAACTCCGTTGTTTTCAATCGACGAACGTGTTAAGATGTTGGAGGAGGTTGTGAAGGATATCCCCAACACTGAGGTAATGGCATTTAAGGGCCTGACGGTTGACTTTGTAAAGAGCGTCGGGGCGCAGGTAATGGTAAGGGGACTCAGAGCCGTATCAGACTTTGAGTATGAGCTTCAGATGAGCCATACGAATAAGACGCTGGCACCTGAGCTTGACACCGTGTTCTTTACAACAAACCTCGAGTACGGGTATGTCAGCTCGAGCCTCATTAAGGAAATAGCTAAACTCGGAGGAGACATTTCAAAGATGGTACCTCCATACATAGAAGAGAAGGTAAAGGAAAAATTCAAATGAGCAGAATCGAACAGTTAATTGATGAAATCCAGGAGTATATTGACGGCTGCAATTTCCAGACGTTTTCACATACAAACATCGTTGTAAACAAAGAGGAAATCGAGGAGCTTATCGTTGAGCTTCGCATGAGGGTGCCGGATGAGATAAAGAAGTACCAGAAGATCATCAGCCAGCAGGATGCAATCCTTAACGATGCACGCCAGCAGGCACAGGGCATGATTGCAGACGCAAGAAACCAGATCGATGTACTCGTAAGCGACCAGGAGGTTATGCAGGTGGCATACCAGAAGGCAAACGAGATCGTTGAGGAGGCTCGTCAGCAGGCAGAAATCATCGTAAACAATGCAACAGAGTCAGCTGAGGCTATGAAGCAGGGTGCTTATGAGTATACAGACAGACTCCTCGAGCATGTACAGAATCTCGCAGCTGAGGCTCTTAACAATGCACAGGCAATTTACGAGTCACAGTCACAGACCTTTAAGGCAATCTATGATACCTGTAATGAGAACAGGGAATCACTGAAGGATTGAATTATTTCGAATTGTTTTATACGACAAGCTGTGTTATCCTTAATTTAGCCGGATAAATACTGGCATGAATTTAACGGTGCAAGGCATCACCTTATATTAGGTGTTGCCTTTTTTTATTACTAAGAAAGGAGAAACATGTTTGCAAAGGTAATGAGTGCGGGACTCATGGGAATCGAAGGCTATCCCGTGGAGGTTGAAACAAATGCAGTGAACGGAATACCGGGAATCAGCATAGTTGGAGCATTGTCAAATGAAACGAGGGAGTCGCTCTTTCGTGTGTCAAATGCGTTAAAGAACCTTAAGGTTAAGGACGAACCAAAAAAGATAACCGTAAACCTGTCACCAGCTGACAGGAGGAAAAACGGTACGGCTTATGACCTTGCGATAGCCGTGTCGGTGCTTGCATCGAACGGGGCATACGGAGAAGGTTTCAGGGAGAAATTGACGAGGTTTGCTTTTTTTGGGGAGCTTGGGCTTGACGGATCGCTAAAGCCCGTTAAGGGAATACTGCCGCTTAGCTTTACTATTAAAAAAAGCGGAATCACGGAAATTATTGTGCCATACGAGAATGCGTGCGAGGCGATACTTGTCGGGGGATTAAGGGTCTGGGGCTGCAGGAGCCTTAAGGCATGCATTGACATTATTAACGGTGTCGAAAACGAGGATGCGGTGCTTTTTGAGGGCACCGGGGGTGACGAAGCTGGTGCCGTCGATTACGGCATGGACTTTAGTGACGTGCATGGCCAGGAGTACCTGAAGAGGGCTGCGTTCATTGCCGTTGCAGGCCGACACAACATACTTTTCTCAGGTCCCGCGGGTACTGGAAAGACCATGATAGCAAGGCGAATGACCACAATCATGCCGGACCTTACAAGGCTTGAGGACATTGAGGTAAGTAAAATCTACAGCATATGCGGGCTTTTGCCACAGGGAAGGGCACTCTTTACAAAAAGGCCGTTTCGCCAGCCTCATCACGGAATAACGCAGGCGGCATTTGCGGGAGGCGGTGCCGACGTTATGCCTGGTGAAATTTCCCTCGCCTCGTCCGGTATACTGTTTCTTGACGAACTGCCTCTTTTTCCACGTGACGTACTCGAAACACTCAGGCAGCCGATGGAGGAAAAGAAGATCACGGTTTCTAGGATGAAGGGAAGCTACACATATCCGGCAGATTTTCAGCTTGTAGCGGCGATGAACAACTGTGCATGCGGATATTATCCTGATAAAAAGAAATGCACCTGCTCGCCTGCCCAGGTAAAGGCATATGTGGGAAGGCTTTCGAAGCCACTGCTTGAAAGAATCGATATTTGCGCAGAGGCAAGGCCGTTAAGCTTTGAGGAGTTTGTGCACGGAGGCAGTGACAGGGAAAACCGTGAAACAAGCGAGGACATCAAAAGGAAGGTAATAAGAGCCTTTGAGATACAGGCTGAACGGTTTAGGGACGAGGAAAACATCCTGTTTAATTCTGGCATGAGGATTAACGAGATTGAAAAGTACTGCGTGCTTGGAAAAGCAGAGGAAGCCCTCATGAAGGGAATATTCGAAAAGAAGGAGCTCTCGGGACGCACTTATCACAAGATACTTAAGGTTGCAAGGACTATAGCAGATACGTGCGAATCGAAGAAGATAGAGAAGGAACACCTGCTTGAGGCGGTGGAGCTTAGGAGCATTGAGGATAAGCTCTTTAAAAAGAAGGGAGGAGCGTACCATGAAGTACAGTGAAAAGGAAGCGTTGTTCACGCTGATGGGTATAGAAAACCTTACTACACAGAGGATAAGGAAGATGAAGGACTTTGCGGGCTCGTACAGTGAGGTGTTAGGGATAAGTGAATCCGAGTATGTTAAGTGCGGAATCATTAATCCGCAAAGGGACGGTAAATTTAAGGGCGCTTTTGAGAAAAAAAGAACTGATAAAAGATATCTTGATAAGGCAAAAAGAAGCTTTGAGGGACTTAATAGCCGTGGAATAAGGATGGTCGATTACACGGAGGAGGGAATGCCTAATAGGATACTTGCAATGCCTGATCCGCCTCTGGCGCTTTTTGTGAAGGGTGAACTGCCGGATGATAACAAGCCTGCGGTATCCATAATCGGTGCGAGGATATGCAGTGAGTACGGCAGGGAGGTCGCAAGATATATGTCAAGGGAACTTGCCAGTAGGGGTGTGCAGATAGTAAGCGGCATGGCCCTTGGAATTGACTCGGCGGCAGCAGAGGGCGCACTTTCAGTGGATGAAAAGACATATGCCGTGCTTGGATCTGGAGTTGACATCTGCTACCCGAAGGAAAGCATTGAAATATACAGAAGCCTCACAACTGGAAGCGGCGGAGTAATAAGCGAATATGTGCCAGGGTCTGCTGCACTCGGCTGGCACTTTGTACAGAGAAACCGCCTGATTGCGGGCTTAAGCGATGTGCTCCTCGTAATAGAAGCTAAGCTTAAGAGCGGTACTGCAACGACCGTTAATTATGCGATGGACCAGGGTAAGGATGTGTTTGCACTCCCCGGAAGAATAACTGACCCGCTCGGCAGGGGCTGTAACCAGCTGATTAGGGACGGGGCCATGGTACTGACAAACCCGGCAGACGTACTCGATTATCTTGGGCTTAATGGCAAAAAGGCAAAGGTGAGTCTCCTTAACGAAGCCTCAGCCGAGGAATTAACTGATGACGAAAAGGCAGTGTTTGCCGTTATGGATACAGAACCCATGCACATCGAGGAAATCGCGTACAAGGCCGGAAGGACAGTGACGGAGGCAATAGTAATCCTTTCGGACCTCGAGCAGAAGGGCTGCGCCCGCCAGAGCACGCAGTCGTACTATGTGAAGCGGCTGGTGTGAATTATTGCTATTATATGACTTTCAATGTATAATTAATACACTGAAGGTCTTTGTTACGGAAAGCCTTCGGGCTTTCTTCTAAGTGAAATAGGAGAAAGATAATGACATTTGAATGGGATGAGGAAAAATGCAAAACTAACATTCAAAAACATGGGATTTCTTTTGAAACTGCAGCATTGGTATTTGAGGATCCGAACTACATTGAAATGTTTGATTTTGCTCATAGTATTTTTGAAGACAGATTTATCGCAATAGGAATGGTTGAGAAAGTTCTTTTTGTTGTATACACTGAGAGGGCGGAAAGAATCCGAATTATATCAGCCAGGCTTGCAAAAGAAACAGAAAGGGGGCTTTATTATGACCAAAATTTATACTACTGAAAAAGGCCAAAAGCCTACGGAAGAACAAATCAAAGAAATTGAAGAGGCAGCAAAACATCCGATTATCTGCGACGAAGATTGTGAGGAACTGTCTCCTGAGATGATTAAGGCATTTAAATGTGCCGTGGCACAACGAAATCGAAGAAACGCCTAAAAGAGCTAGAAGAAAAAAGAAACATAAGTTTTGGTGGTGAGAGAAAATGTGCAGCGAATGCTTTAATGATAAGAAAACTTCAAAAACTCTTTTTTCAGTTGAACTTGATGGCTACATTATCGTTGTGAAAAATGTGCCTTGTTTGGAATGCTATATGTGTGGTGAAATCTATTTTTCCGATGAGGTTTCAAACAGGTTAAGTAGGATCGTAAATACTGCAAAAAAGCAGAAGCAGGATGTTGTGCTGGTTGATTATATTGAAGCGGTTAAACAGATTGAATGATATTCTCATACAATGATATCGCAATATTTTACTTTCTGTGTTGGACAGACGTAATGTCTGTCCTTTTTAATGCCAAAAAACACAGGGTAAGGTATTAAGTACCGTAGCAATGTTGATTTAAAAGATGGCGGGTGGTATTATACAAGTGGTGACATATCATCGCTTATTTAGCGTATTTAAAAGCAGATAATGATTTTACGGAAGGATACTGCAGAGATGTTTTTAACGACGTGTAAAAAGAGAGTTATAACAGCGATTTTTTCATTACTTATGGTGCTCATGGTTGTTCCTGCGGCATTTGCGAGCGAAACCACCGAGAGAAGGGTTGTCCGTGTGGCATTCCCGGAGCAGATGGGTATGAGCCAGATCGATAACACCGGAAAGCTAGTAGGCTATAACTATGACTATCTCGAAAAGATTGCAGAGCTAACCGGCTGGGAGATGGAATATGTTACATATGACACCGGCGATACAAACTCATCTGTTATGGACGCAATGCAGGACGTAATGGACGGCAAGGTTGATTTACTTGGCCCGATGCTACGTAATGCCGCAACCGAGGAGATGTTTGAGTATCCCGAGAATAACTATGGCACTGTTTATACAACTCTTTGCGTTGACATTAACTCGACACTGCACCGCAGTAACCTCGATATAAAAAAGACCTATAAAATCGGCCTTTATGAGAAGGCAGAACAGAGAAACAGCGAGGTGCTCAACTACCTCGAAAGTGACAACATCCCGTATGAGATTGTCTATTATCCAAGTGTTAAGGACCAGCTTGTGGCACTAAGGGATGGCAGCGTTGACATGGTATCTGCAGTATCCCTGTCACCGTATGACAACACACGTATGTTCGCAAAGTTTGCACCGCGTCCTTACTATTTCGTAACAACAAAGGGTAACAAGGAACTTGCAGACCAGCTCGACGAGGCTATATCACTTATCTCTGCGATACAGCCCAACTTCCAGGACAGGTTATTTGATACATACTTTGGAGAGAGAGTAGACTACTTTATCGTTACCGATGCACAGCGTAAGACCCTTGAGGGTATTAACAAGATAAGCGTCCTCTGTGTTGACATGGATGCACCATACGTGTATTCGGATGACGGTGAGCCAAAGGGAGCACTTGTAGAGATTATCAAGGATTTTGCTGAGAATCTTGGCATAGCAGTTGAGTTCACCTTCTGTGAGGATGTTACGGCGGCGGAGCAGGTTCTTTCAGATAATTCTTTTGACCTTGTGATGGGTATGCCGTTTACAACGGATTTCTGTGCTAAATACGGTTTTGTTCGTACGGATCCTGTATTCTCGGCAGGACTTTCATATGCCAAGAAGGAGTACACGGAGGGCATTGATAACCACACGGTTGCCATTGTTAAGGGTCTTGAGGGACTTTTCGACCATGGACAGTTTAAGGACGTATTAATCTGCGAAAACATGGACGAATGTCTCTCAGCTGTTGAAAAGGGTAGGGCAGAGCTTGCAGCGGGTGACCGCTCCGTAATGGATTATTACATAAACTCAAAGGGCAGTGTACTGATGACTGTCGGTGTAGAGGGCAGGACAAGGGAGGTATGCATAGCCGTATCAAGGACAACGGCATTACCACTTGTATCGGTACTTAATAACCTTATCAATAGCCTGTCATCAACAGCTAAGAATACTTACCTCGATATGGGTAATGACTTTGCAAGGTCATTCTCGGTTACCACGTCCCTCAGGTATCTTGTAACTAAGTATCCGGGTGCGGTGGCGCTGGTGATTCTGCTCATATTCCTGCTTATCGGATTACGTATCAGGGGAATGCAGAGGGACAAAAAGCACCTCGAGGCACTTAACAAGTCACTTGAGGAGGCAAGGGCTGAGACAGAGAAGGCAAACATCGAGCTTGAGAATGCAAGCATCGCAAAGACAAACTTCCTTTTCAACATGTCACATGACATCCGTACTCCGATGAATGCGATACTCGGATATTCGCATCTTGTAAAGAAGGAACTTACTGATCCCAAGCTGCTTGAGTATCACGAGAAGATTGAGAACGCGGGTGACCTGCTTCTTTCAATCATCAATAACGTACTTAACATGGCACGAATTGAAAGTGGCAAGGTTGAACTTGATGAGGAGTATATCAACTCCGGATCTGTCATAAACGAAATCATGAGCGTCTTTGAGAAACTCGCGGCCGATAAGCAGATAACTATTGTTAAGGAATGGAATGTTTCACACAGCAACCTGATGTGTGACCAGACAAAGATAAAGGAGATATTCCTTAACCTCATAAGTAATGCGGTTAAGTACACACCGGCAGGCGGCACTGTTTACATCAGGGCTACCGAGCTGCCGTGTGAAAAGGAGGGATATATCCGTATTAAGACGGAGATTGAGGACACCGGTATCGGTATGAGTAAGGATTACCTGCCGCACCTCTTTGATTCCTTCTCAAGAGAGCGTAACACGACTACAAGTAAGGTATCTGGTACGGGCCTTGGAATGCCGATTGTAAAGAAGCTTGTTGAACTTATGGGCGGAACGATTGAGGTTGAATCGGAGCTTGGAAAGGGCACAAAGTTTACAATCGTGCTTACACATAAGATTGCTGATGATGATTACTATGAGCAGCAGAAGACCACTTCGAATGAAGTAGTAAAGGAGAGCCTGGTCGGAAAGAAGATTCTCCTTGCAGAGGATAATGAACTCAATGCAGAGATTGCCATGTTAATGCTTGAGCAGCAGGGCTTCATCGTCGAGTGGGCAAAGGATGGAATTGAGTGCGTGGCACGTATTGAGCAGGAGCCTGCAGGCACATTTGACCTTATCCTCATGGATATCCAGATGCCAAACATGGATGGCTATAAGGCAACTAAGTCAATTAGACAGCTTGGCGACAGCGCTAAGGCATGCGTTCCGATTATTGCAATGACGGCAAATGCGTTCGAGGAGGACAGAAAGAATGCGTTTGATGCCGGAATGAACGGACATGTTGCAAAGCCGATTAATATCGACGAGCTTATTTATACACTGACACAGGTGCTTAACGGTTAAACACGCAGAAAGCGGTTTTGGCTTATTGGCTGGTATCTAGTTTAAGACAATCCGTATTATTTATTCTGGAGGAGTCGTGCTATGGCGGACAACAGAAAAACAAAATTAAAGAATCTGCTTCTTTATGCAGGGCTCACCGGGGATGAGTATGAAGAGATTTGGGAGCTTTACTACAGGAATAACAGCGGAATACTGAGGATTATCACGCTTGGCTGCGGCATTCTTACAACAGCCTTTGGTATATATGAGCATTTCGCATATCCGAATGAAACGAGCTATATCTCTTTCGTGTTGATAGGTCTTGTGAACCTGGTTCTTGCGTCACTCCTCTGGGGTAAGGCAAGGGGCAATGTCAGGGCAGAAAAGTATGTTGCTAATGCCTTTATGATGTCCTTTTACTTCCTTGGTATTTACGTCGGTACGATCGGAATACCGGATAAACTGGCAGTTCTCTACATGGTAGTTATTGTGGCAATGCCGATGGTCATCAATGACAGGCCTATTACATTACTCAGTGAAATGATCTGCTCGGTTGTGGTATTCTCGCTACTGGCGTTAAAATTCAAGCCCTTGGCACTTGCATATACGGATATCGTTGACACGATTGTATTTGCGACAATCAGTATAGTTCTTAACATTTATCTCTACGTCATAAGGGCAAAGGGATGCCTGGCGGAGATAAACTCAAATAAAACAAATGCACTTCTTTTGCAGAAGAACACGGAGCTTGAGGAAAAGCAGGAGGAGCTTGAGAAGGCCCTTGTTGCAGCAGACGCAGCCAATAAGGCAAAATCGACCTTCCTCTTCAACATGTCCCATGACATTCGTACTCCGATGAATGCAAGCATTGGCTTCAGGGACCTTCTTGAAAAGCATCAGGACGACCCAGTAAAGAGGCAGGATTACCTCAGAAAAATCAATGATGCCAACCAGATGCTTTTGTCAATCATCAATAACGTGCTTGAAATGGCACGAATCGAAAGCGGCATGATTAACATTGAGGAGGCCGCATACAGCTCGGAGCAGTTTAATGATGCACTCAATTCGATTTTTGAGGAGATGATGAGCCAGAAGGACATCACCTTCACAAGAAGCATCGACATCGAACATCACTATGTATACTGTGACCCGATTAAGCTGAGGGAGATATTTGTAAATATTCTTAGCAATGCATACAAGTACACAAATCCGGGTGGAAGCGTACATATGGAGCTAAAGGAGATTCCGTGTGACCGCGAGGGCTGGGTACTGTTCAGGACAACCATTTCAGATACGGGTATCGGAATGGATGAGGACTTTATCCCGCATGTCTTTGAGGCATTTACAAGGGAAAGCAACACAACCGACACAAAGATTGAGGGCACGGGCCTTGGAATGTCGATTGTAAAGCATCTTGTTGACCTGATGGGAGGCACAATTGAGGTTAAGAGTAAAAAGGGAGAGGGCTCGGCCTTCATCGTTACCATGCCTCACAGAATCGCCAAAAAGGAGGACCTCGTTTCTCACGAAAGAATCGATAATGCGTCGGGTCAGTTTGATGGAAAGAGAATCCTTCTAGCTGAGGATAATGAACTTAATGCAGAGATAGCCGTTGAGATTTTAAAGGATGCGGGCTTTATGATTGAGCATGCTCCTGACGGAAGGGTATGTGTTGACATGCTCAGGGAAAGGGAAGCAGGCTACTATGACCTAATTCTCATGGATATCCAGATGCCTAATATGAACGGCTACGAGGCTACAAGGACAATAAGGGCATTAGAGGATAAGGACAAGGCGGGAATTAAGATTATCGCTATGACCGCTAATGCCTTTGAGGAGGATAAGAGAGAAGCATTTGAGGCTGGTATGAACGGTCATGTTGCAAAGCCGATTGATATTGCAAAACTCATGTCTGTGCTTGCTGAGGTTTTGAACACGCCTAACTGAAAAGTTGGCATGAATTTATTTTTGTTAGAGAGGTTAATGTATCTATGAATGAAAAAATAACACTTACAATTGGAAAACAAAAGAATATTGCACTTATAGCTCATGATGGTAAGAAACCGGATTTGATCAAATGGTGTGAGGATAATAAGGCGATTTTATCTCGTCATTTTTTGAGCGGAACAGGAACAACGGCCAGAATGATATCTGAAAAAACCGGACTTCCCGTGCGCGGATATAATTCAGGACCGCTTGGTGGTGACCAGCAGATTGGAGCAAAGGTTGTTGAGGGAAGAATTGATTTAATCGTATTCTTTGCAGACCCGCTTGCTGCACAGCCACATGACCCGGATATCAAGGCTTTGATGCGAATTGCACAGGTGTATGATATTCCAATGGCAATCAATAAGGCTTCAGCTGATTTTATTATCAGGTCCGACTATATGGAATGCGACTATGACCACGATGTTATTAACTTTGAGAAAAATGTTATGGATAGAGCCAAAACATTGTAATAATAAAAAAAGAGGTTACAGGGGTATTTAAAACGCCGTGCAATGGCAATTGATGTTGTGAAATTAATGTCTGTACTTGCTGAGGGCTTAAACCCGGAAGGGGAAAAGACTCGAATTATAAAATAAATTACT
>JAUNDA010000034.1 GCA_030526295.1 Eubacteriales bacterium | reverse complement strand
ATTAACCTTTTGTGGTTAATTATGTTTTATCATACAACATATTGTGTTGTCAACCTTTTTAGGTTAATTTTTATCAATGTATACAAAGACAAAATTTTGTTATTAAATTGTCACCAACACTTTTTTAGTTTCTGTACGAGATAAATATTTGTTTAAAAAAGTCAATTCATTCTTCATTCCTATAAATAATAAAGGAGTAAGGTATATAATACCTGCTCCACACAGATGACATCGTTTAATAAAATTTAATTCAAAAAACCGCCATGCTCACTGAGCATGACGGTTAAAATTCAAACTAATTTGTGATTAGCCTTCCTCGATAGCACCAACTGGGCACTGATCTGCACAAGAACCACATGAGATGCATGTATCAGCATCGATAACATACTGTCCCTCTCCCTGAGAGATAGCGCTTACTGGGCACTGATCCTCACAAGAACCACATGAAAGACAAGCATCAGTAATCTTATATGCCATAATTATATTCCTCCTTAAATTGAATTAACTTTTACAATACAATCATTATAACAAACTTTTTTCTAATTGCAATGATTATAAAGAATGTTTTTTAATACAGTTAAAATCCGTAATTTTTGAACTGCTCAGCACTTGAATCACTAAGAATTCATGTCCGGTTTTATTAAACCAGGTAATAGAAAATGTAGCTTACGCAGTCACTCTCGTCAAATGCGAAAAGGATGGCTGCACTGCGGTCAGAATTGTAATAGGTGATATAGCTTCTGCACTTTGCTGCAACAGTAACGCTGTCATATGCATATGCAATCTCTATTATCCTCTGTGACGACGGAGCATTTACGCTTCCACTCTCATCACCATTTCCATATGAAGCCTTTACCTCAGCCTTTGTGGAGCCAAGCTTAATGCCCCTTGCTGTCGTAATGACGCTTCCCTTATCAGAATCCTCATTTGGATCGAAATAGAAATATGTTGCCGCGTCATGTGAAAAGCTGTTCTTAAGTGAAGAAAGAATATCACTCTCACCTACTGATGAACCTGAAGCCCTGAAATCATCATTCTTAACCGGTCCAGGCGCTGTCTTATTCTTAAGGAAATCAGCCGTATATACGATATTGCTGTTATCGATGTTTACTTTTGTAAGGCCGTACTTTGCCTTAAGGGCTTCAACCGCCTCACTGTTTTTGATTGCCGCAAACGAACCGTTGTGGCTATTTTCAAGCGAAAGCTTAACCGTGATTCCATCTGCCGTATAGGACTGTGACTTGTATCTAAGCATGCCATAATATCCGTCATGGTTCATCTCAAGGGAATAATAATTTCCAGTTCCATCCTGCACAAGTCCTGCCGAATACATAAGACCGTTTGCATCGATGAGATACCACACGTTTTCACCATTTGATGGAACGGCATTATCGCAAAGCCATGCATTCTTTACAAGCTTTCCGTTTCCGTCCTTAACATGCCATCCGGCACTGTCCTGATACCAGAACTCCGAAAAGGTTGCCGCAAATGAAGTAAGTGCTGCTGCCAGCACCAACATAAGCGACAAGATTAAAAGTTTAATGTATTTTTTCATAATGGAAACCTGCTCCTCAATAAACTGCGGTTTTCCGGAAAGCATTCTGCATCAGGTGTTTATGCACCCATTCAATGCTTCTCCCACCGCCATAATTATAACAAAAAGAGTCCTGCAGTTCCTAACTTTTACTTTACAATCACTTTACGACCACAAAATCCATACAAGCACATAGCCTGTGATTACTGCTGCAAGCGTAAACGGAACGCCGTATTTCATGAACTCACCAGAGCTTACCTCGTGACCCTCCTTACGCAAAATTCCAAGTCCCGTGATATTGGCCGATGCTCCGATAGGTGTAAGGTTTCCACCAAGTGTTGCACCAACTAAAAGTCCGAAGTAGAAAAGGTTCGGATTGATTGTAAGTCCCGAATGTGCTGAAAGCTCCGACGCAAGAACAGCTACTACCGGAAGCATTGTTGCAGTATACGGAATGTTGTCGATGAAGGCGCTTAAGAGCACTGAAATCCATACGATAACAGTATAAACGATGAATACTGCCATTTTTGATCCGCCACTTCCAAGCTTTGCAAGTGTCGCACCGATAAGGTCGATTACTCCTGCCCTTGTAATACCGCCGATAACGATGAAAAGTCCGAGAAGAAGTGAGAGTGTGTAATAATCCATCTCCTTAAGCACACCCTTTACTGAATCCATCCTCTTATTTACTAGCACATCCCTTATCATTGTAATAAGGAAGAAGGTCATACAGATGAGACCATTTGTGATGTCGGGCTTATAGAACTGTCCCGGTGCCGCAGAATCCTTATACGGAATAAACGATACAACGATAAGTGTGACAACGGTAAGTAAAAGCATGATTGCAGGGAAGTAGTCCTCCACCTTTGTCCTGTCATTTACATCGATCTTCTGGTTATCGTTTCTGAACTTATAAAGAATGATAAGTGCCGAAGCAAGTGCGCCAATCTCCGTCACAAAGAACATTCCCGGTCTTCCCTCGCACCAGAAGAAACCCATGAAATCGAGGTTTGCAGCCTTTGCAAGAAGAATCGAGGTTGTATCACCTACAAGTGTTGCGGCACCCTGAAGATTTGATGAAACCGCAATGCAGATGATTGTCGGAACGGGTGATATCTTAAGCTTCCTGCAGATTGCGAGTGCAACCGGAGCAATCATCAGAACTGTTGCGACATTGTCTACAAAGGCTGAAATGATTCCCGCGAAAAGACTCAGTGACAGAACCATGATCTTAACTGTATGCACCTTCGATACGAGCATGTCGGCCATGAGGTTCGGCATTTTCGACTCAATGAAATAATAGACGGTTCCCATGGTTCCGGCTATCATCATAAGTACATTCCAGTCAATCTCCCTAAGGGCATCCGGCACTGTATAGCTAAATTCCGGGAAGATACCGATGCTTCCGATAAGCACAAAAACAGCTGCAGAGGCAAGGGCGATATATGGCCTAAACTTCTGCATCGTAAACATCAGTACATAAGTTACAAAGAAAATTATTAATGCTGTAATGGTTAAAATATTCATGTGCTTATAATAGCACATTTTAAAAATTAGTAGTATACTTAAATTTCATTCATAAAGAATTCACGAATTAAACATAAACTTAACATTAACTAAACATACTTGGAGATGTAAATTCGGAGGTTACTATGAAAAAAATAATCGAATTTCTCAAAAGAAAAAATGTCGATATGACAGCCGACAAGTATGCCATCAACGCACTTGGAGCGATGGCACAGGGACTATTTGCATCCCTTCTTATCGGAACCATAATCAGCACGCTCGGAGAGAGGCTCGGCATTGAGGTCCTTGTCGAAATCGGAACATATGCAAAGAGCGTGACAGGTCCTGCAATGGCTGTTGCAATCGGCTATTCGCTTCAGGCACCCTCCCTCGTTCTTTTCTCACTTATCACTGTTGGTGCAGCTGCCAACAAGCTTGGCGGGGCAGGCGGTCCTCTTGCCGTTTATGTAGTGGCAGTTGTCGCAACTGAACTTGGAAAGATTGTCTCAAAGGAAACAAAAATCGACATCATCGTAACCCCGCTCATTACAATCTGCTCGGGCGTTCTTCTTTCAATGTGGTGTGCTCCAGCAATCGGAAATGCTGCATCCTCTGTGGGTGATGCCATCATGTGGGCAACTGAACAGCAGCCCTTCATTATGGGAATCCTCGTATCGGTACTCGTTGGAATGGCACTTACACTTCCCATTAGCTCTGCTGCCATCTGTGCAGCACTCGGACTCACCGGTCTTGCAGGAGGTGCCGCAGTAGCAGGCTGCTCAGCACAGATGATAGGCTTTGCAGTTATGAGCTTTAAGGAAAACAAATGGGGCGGTCTAATGGCCCAGGGCATCGGAACCTCGATGCTTCAGATGGGAAACATCGTAAAGAATCCAAAGATATGGATTCCACCGACAGTTGCAGCCGCCATAACAGGTCCTATTGCCACCTGCATTTTCAAAATGGAAATGAACGGTGCAGCAATTGCATCGGGAATGGGCACCTGCGGACTCGTCGGACAGATTGGTGTATATACAGGCTGGCTTAGTGACATTGCAAACGGAACAAAGACAGCAATCACTGCAATGGACTGGATTGGACTTGTCCTCATCTGCTTCGCGCTTCCCGCGGTAATAACGCTTGCAGTTGCCCTTGTTCTTCGTAAGAAGGAATGGATTAAGGAAAACGACCTTAAGCTTGAGCTTTGATTTAAGGATTGGAAATGATTAAAAATACTATTGAAAGCATTAAGACAAACATAAAAGGGCTCTCCTTTAAGGAGGCCCTTGATTATATCTGGACATATTACAAGCTTCCCATCACGGGCATCGTGCTTGGAGTCATCTTTATTGTAAGCATAGCCTCAACGGTTATCACAAATGCAATGCTTGACCCCGTGTTAAGGCTTGGTGTTGAAAACTCTATTTGCATAAGTGAGGATGCCCTTATAACAGAAAAGCTTGGTCTCACCTTCCCTGATTCAAAGGGAAATAACGCCCCTGTAATCATGAGCGTTAATGATGTAAATGACGACACGGCCTATGGTCCCGTACAGCTTATGGCATACCTGAGTGCAAACGAGCTTGACGCCATCATCTGCACCGAACCCATGAAGGATTACCTCATCGGTGTATTCGAGGAGGAAAACAATGCTTCCTTTAATGACATAAGCTCCTCGCAGCTTGGCATTGAGCTTGCTCCCGTTTTCGGAAGCATCTATTATGTATATTTAAAAGACAGCGACCATGTGGCCGCTGCCGAAAAATTTCTCACCATTATTTGTGAATAATCATTTTTCCGATTTTATTTCCCTTGGCTGAGAACTTTGCCTCATACTCTGTCATGATGTTTCCAACGTTCATGACAGGGTCATTATGGAGGTCATATGTCAGGGCATCAAAGGTCCATCCCTCCTCCTTAGCCGTCTCAACGGAATAGTCAAAGAGCAGGCTGTTGTCTGTCTTAAATTCAATCACTCCGCCTGGCTTAAGGATTTCCTCATATCTTCTCAAAAACATTGGTGATGTGAGACGCTTGTTGGCATTCTTGTCCTTTGGCCACGGATCAGAGAAGTTAAGGTAAATCCTGTCCACCTCTCCCTTTTCAAAGTAATCGCATACCATTCTTGCATCACATCTTATGAGCCTTATGTTCCTTCCGTCAGCCTCAAGCTTTTCGTATCTTTTGAGGCACTTATAAAGAACAGTCGAATTCATCTCAAGTCCGAGATAAAAGATATCAGGATTGTTTATTGCACTTTCCCTGATAAAGGTTCCCATTCCCGTTCCGATTTCAACATAGAGCGGGTGTGGCCATTTTCCCTTCATTGTCTCAGGTTCGTTTATTACAAGCGGATGCGCCGCAACCATTTCCTCAGCGCCCTTAATGTGTCTGATTCTCATCTGTGTTTACAGTTCCTTTTTCATTATTGTTTTCCAAAGCCATCGACTCATCATAAGCCGGCAGTATTACATTCGCCTTATAAAGATCACCGTCAATCTCAATCACAAGCTTTCCTCCCATCAGTGTGGCAAGGCTCTTTGCGATTGAAAGGCCAAGTCCCGAGCCCTCGGTGGTTCTCGAGATGTCTCCACGGACAAATCTTTCCGTAAGCTCATCCGGGCTTATGTTAAGCTTCATTTCCGATATGTTCTTTACGGTAAAGCGAACATATTTCTTATCCTCCGGAAGACCATGGAGGTCTCCTGTATCCTCATATACATCACCGTAAATTCTTGTATCGTGAAGTGAATATTTTGAAGCATTGTTAAGAAGGTTTTCAAAAATCCTCCAGAGATGTCTTCCGTCAGCATATGCAAAAACCGGATGACCGGGATCCTCAAATACAAATTCAAGTCCCCTCTTTGCGAACTTATCCTCAAACTCGGCCGCAGCCTGCTCGGTAAGCTCGACTATGTCTATCTTTGCCGGCTCCATTCGGATATTTCCCGAGCTTGCCTTTGAGGCCTCGACAAGGTCCTCCGTGAGGTTCTTAAGTCTCTCCGATTTCTTTTCAAGAATATCAAGATATTCCTTAGCAGTATCAGATGAGATATTTTCCCTCTTTAAAAGTCCGACATAGTTGATAATCGATGTAAGCGGAGTCTTTATGTCATGCGATACATTTGTGATAAGGTCCGCCTTAAGTCTCTCTGATTTTACCTGGTCCATAACCGCAGAGGCAAGGCCCTCCGAGATATGGTTAATGCTCTTGGCCATCTCCAGGTTATGTCCCTCAAATTCCTTTTCGGGAAGTGAGTTTTCTACATTTCCGTCTGAAACCTCCTTGAGCGCACCCTGGATCTTATCCCTTTGAAGTGCATCCCTGAAAAGGATGTTGTAAACAAAACAGTCCGTGATAATAAGTGCGACAAAAACAAGCGATGCATAAATGATGCCCCTGCTGTTTAAGCCGTTCATGCCTCTGTAGTAGAGAATGACCGCAAGTGCCACCAGACCCACATTTATTATTATAAAGGCAAAATACTTAAAGAAAAGCGTCACGCTCTGCTTTCCATTCTCAAGATAATCCTCAATTGCCAGCTCAAGCCTTGAGAACATCGTATTGCTGTAAAGCACACCCTTTCTGTACCTTCTGATACCTGAACGCATCAGGATAATGATAAAGCCATAGGTAATGAGTACCTTTACCACACTTCTCCAGTACCGCTGCGTGTATGAGGGTACAAGCGCATCCATTGCAGGACAGAAGGTCATCTTGAAGAGGACATAACATAGAACCGCTGCAAATGCACAGACAACGCATGATACCTCATACGGAAGCCTGTCGATGGCATGTCTTTTTGCATATGCCTCGAGGTCCTCAGCACAGGCATCCGCCAGTATGAAGATGAGTGTGATAATGAATATTACAAGACATATTATTCCGGCAGCAATCCACTTATATGTATTTGTTATATTTCCCTTATAAGCCCTTGCCGCCTGTGAATATGCATCATCATAGGGATATGTTGTATCAATTCCGACAGTAATGTCATAGTCGATTACAGCTCCCTCACCATACTCTGACGACTGTACAAAGTATGCCGAAGACGGCTCCGGATTAACATTTGTATCAAGCACACCTGTTTCACCAGAGAAGTGCATATATCTCTCAAACTTTACTATCTGGTTTGCACCAAGCGTCGTATTGGAGAGAATCACATAGTCACCATCAACCGACGGATAGCTTACATAATAGTAAAGATTTGAAGCCTTGTCTGTATACTGTGCCTGATAGGCCCTGAATTCGGCAATGTACTTTAAAACCTCAACACAAAGGTCCTTTATGTTGACAATTCCCTGTGACGGACCCGGCTCAAGATTATCCACATACCATGGGTCATAGGTTTTTCTGTTTACCCTGATAAGTCGTTCCGAGGACTCCGGATTTCTCATTCCGTCAAGCAGTACCCTGTTTGTTGTCTCATCAAGGTAAATGCCGAAATCAGCCGCCGCCTTAAGAATGTCCCCAAGTGTATAGGTAACATCGCCACTGCCCTCGTTAGCCTCGATAATCACAACAGACTCGTCAATATCCCCGTCAGGTGCAAAGGCATTTGCATAAATCCCATACTGCTTAAGGCCCGCAACATCATTATTAAATTTCTCGGCAAACTGCGGTGACTGCTCATAGTCATCGACACTTATCCACGCTATACCCGAATTGCCGGCCACGCCCTTATAGAGGACACTGAATGCTACCACAAGGGCAAAAAGGCTCAGCACATGGAAAACAATTATGAGTGTTTTCTTCATAGGTTTCCTTTCGTCAGTCCTGCTTGTCCACCTTGTAGCCTACTCCCCAGACAACCTTTAAGTATCTTGGCTCCTTGGGATTAATTTCAATTTTTTCACGGATGTGCCTAATATGAACCGCTACGGTATTGTCGGCACCGATTGCCTCCTCATTCCAGATATTTTCATAAATATCATTGATTGAGAATACCTTTCCCGGATTTTTCACAAGAAGCAGGAGAATGTTGTACTCAATCGGAGTAAGCTTTACGAGCTCATCGTCAACATAAACCTCCTTGTTGTCATCGTTGATTGACAGGCCTCCGCACTTATAGATATTCTGTGAGGCAGACTGTCCGATTTTACCGAGCTTATTGTAGCGGCGCAGCTGGCTCTTAACCCTCGCCATAAGCTCAAGAGGGCTGAAGGGCTTTGAAATATAGTCATCCGCACCGATGTTAAGTCCGAGGATCTTGTCATTATCCTCGCTCTTTGCAGACAGAATGATAATCGGAATATTTGACTTCTCCCTTATTTTGAGTGTTGTCCTTATTCCGTCAAGTCCCGGCATCATTACATCGAGGATAATAAGGTCCACCTGCTGTGCATCAATAATCTGCAATGCCTCAAGTCCGTCATATGCCTTGATTGCGGCAAAGCCCTCTCCCTCGAGATAAATACTAATGGCCTCTACTATCTCCCTGTCATCATCACATACTAAAATTGTCTGCATTAGAAAATCCTCCATGCTACTATAAACCTGCTTCTCCACCAGTCTGAGAGACTTCTGTGTACAACTCGTCCGTTTGAAGATGAAGCATCAATTACCGTTCCGTTTCCGGCTGCGATACCAACGTGTCCGCTTGTAACAATAATGTCACCTGCACGGATATCGTCGAAATTTGAAACCTTGCTGTATCTGCCCGGATTTCTCCAGCCCGAGCTTGTTATATACGACTGGCTGATTCCTGCCTGGTTAAGACACCAGTAAACGAATCCCGAGCAGTCGAAGGAGTTCGGTCCCTTTGATCCCCATACATATGAGCATCCAAGCTTTGACTTTGCGATATTTATGAGATTCTGTGCCGCAGCTCCAATAATCTCCTGCTGTACAGGCTGCTGTGGTGCCTGTGTCTGAGTAACCTGTCCGCCTGTCTGGCCACCTGCCTGTGTCTGAGGCGGTGCAGTTGTTGCTGCCGCAGTCGTTGCCGCCACTGTCTCAGGTACTGAAACATTTGCAGGCTTCTTTGTGGCATTGTCGCTCTTAAGCTTTGTAATTGTCTTTATTCCGGCAGTGCCGTCAGGTGTAAGTGAGTTGCACTCCTGGAAGACCTTTACGGCATTCTGTGTAAGCTCGCCATAGTAACCCGTCACGTGCTTTGACTTAAGATATCCGTAGTGAACGAGTCTCTGCTGAACCTCCGTAACGTAATCAGACCTGTCTCCGAGTCTTAATCCGAACGGCTTTGCCATATCAGAATCAAGTGCCGCCCTTGTATCAGGACCGAGATATCCGTCAACAATCTGTCCGTTCATTGACTGGAACTGCATGATGGCCTTCTGTGTTGACCTTCCGAAGGTTCCGTCAGCCTCATCATAGAGATATCCAAGAAGAATAAGTCTCTGCTGGTATTTCTTTACAACATCACTCTTGTCTCCGAGTCCGATGAGGTTGGCAACGATATCCTCCGAATAAAGAAGGTTGATGCTCTGAAGTCCTACCGTTCCGTCGATTGAGATGTTGTTTCTCTTCTGCATGAGCTTTACGCCGCTCTCAGTTGCATCCCCGAAATATCCCGTTACGGATGATTCGGTGATATAGCCAAGCTGGTAAAGACGCTGCTGGATATGGAGAATGTCATCTCCCGAGTCTCCGTTTTTAACAAGGTAAAACGGAGTGTCATTTGAGAAAAGCCTGTCCCAGGTTTCAGTTCCGACGATTCCGTCCTGAACCCCTCCTGTCTGACGCTGGAACTTCTTTACAGCCTCGGCTGTAGCCGGTCCGTAGTAAACTGTCGGTTCATCATCGTCCATATATCCAAGCTTCATGAGCTTTTCCTGAAGCTTAATAACTACGGGGCTTTCATCTCCAACCTTGAGATAAAGCGGTGAGAGCACCGCATTGTTTTCTGCTGTTGTAACACCCGCCATGTCGGGAAGTACTGCAGCATCGGGAGCTGCCTGGATGATGAGTACATCATCCGAGGTATCAACCCCGATAATCTCAATCTCCATCGGAGGTGTAGCCTCCGTTATCTCCTCCACAACCTCTGCGTTTCTGCAGGATGTAAGTGCAAGGCACACACCGGTAATAAGAAGTGCGGCCCTTATTCTTTTGTTTTTAAGTCGGTTTCTTTTCATTTTCTGCCTTTATTGTTTTTACGCGGATTTTTAAGACGGCGCTGTACCTCAAGGTCCATGTTGATGCTCTGCGTACCCGTCATGTCCTCGGTACGCTTCATGCGCCTCATTCTTCTTCTGTGTCTCTTTTCCGCTTCCTTCTTTTCGTATATGTATCTGAGCACAACAGCCACTGCCAGTACGGCAAGAATGATTATGGCTGTGATTACTATTGTCTTAAGAACACTTCCCTGCTTCTTCTCGCTCTTTTTTGCAGGTGTTTCACTTTCACCGGTCTCTTTATCTGATTCAATGTCAGCCTTCTCGCCGGTTTCATCTGTGGTTATGGCTTCACTACCTTCCTTTGTTTTGCCCTCTTCCAGGCCTTCACTGCCGTTTTCTCCGGTTTCCCCGTCAGTCAGCGCCTCGGTCTCGTCCTCTATTCCCGCAATCTTACGGTACATCGGATCCTCCTCGGCCTTCTTTACCTCATTCATTCCACCAAGCGGAATAAGCCTTAACGGTGCAGCACCAACAAGTCTGTCGCCATAGTAATAATTCATTTCGGCAAGTGCTGTCTTGTCATGGAGGTTTTCAGTTACAAGCTCGCTTCTTACCTCTGCATAGTCACCGCCCTTTGGAACAGTGATTTTAGCATTTTCATCAAGTCCTACCGTAAATGTATCGAGCACCGGCACATTGTTAATCCTGAAATCAGCCTGTACGGATTCCGTTACAAGGTCATAATCCTTTACTGAAATCGACCTGAAGTTATCAAAGCCAAAATCAAAAAGAGCTATCGTATCATTGTAATGGTTTGCATGCGCGTTCATTACACATGTAACAAGCGTCATTCCGTCACGCCTGCAGGCAGTAACAAGTGTATTACCTGCCGTCATTGTATAACCCGTCTTTCCAGCAATCGTACCCTTGTAATACCTGTTGGAATTCTTTCTGAGCATGAGATGCTTCATGTAAACCGTATTCCACGGATCGTCAGCGTCAGGATAGCGTCTTATCGGAGCATGCTTCCAGAAGGTACGGCTTTCTATGTCGCAAAAGGTCTCATTCTTTATGCATGCTGACATGATAAGGCACATGTCATACGGTGTTGTATAGTGGTTCGGGTCCGTAAGTCCCGAAGGGTTATTGAAATGTGTACCCGTGCAGCCAAGCTCCTCAGCCTTTTTGTTCATCATGAGCACGAACACATCCTGGTCGGTCATTCCCTTTTCCTTAAGCTCCGGATGCTTGGCACCGACATGCTCAGCGAGGGCATTTGCAACCTCGTTTGCCGACTGGAAAAGAAGACAGTAAAGACAGTCAAGCACTGAGAGCCTGTCTCCCTCCGACGCACCGATGATTGTGGAGTTTGCCTCAAGCGAGCTTACGGCATCATATGAAAACGTTACAACCTCTGAAAGATTGTCACAGTTTTCAATAACAAGAAGTGCCGTCAGAACCTTCGTAATTGATGCGGGATAGTATTTCTCATTTGCATTTCTGTCAAAAAGGACAACGCCTGAGTCACTGTCCATGAGGCATGCACCCTCCGACTGAACGGAGCACTCCGTCTTCCACGGTTCAAGCGCGAAAGCACTGATATTTATGGCACAGGAAAACAGCAGTACAGCGAGTACCGCCGATAAAAGCCTGTTTAATTTTCTCTTTATTTTAAATATCAATTCTTCTCCGATGTCTGCAGACAATAATTCAAGATACATTTTACCACTTTTCATTTGCCACAACAAGTGCGAACGGGCTCCTACAGCTGATTGCATGACAATCGAAAGGAATTTGTCATTTCTTTAGCACTCAGCTATTGCAAGTGCTAACAATTAGTGATATACTCTGCAATATCTCATAAGAGTTAAGGAGGAAATTTAAATGAAACAGTTTAAAGCGGAGTCAAAAAGACTTCTTGATCTGATGATCAACTCTATCTATACACATAAGGAGATCTTTCTCCGCGAAATCATTTCAAACGCTTCAGATGCCATCGACAAGCTTCTTTTCAAGGGCCTTACAGACGACAAGGTTGCAATCAAGAAATCAGAAGCATGCATCACCGTTTCACTTGATAAGTCAGCAAGGACAATCACTGTATCAGATAACGGTATCGGTATGGATGAAAAGGACCTTGAAAACAATCTCGGCGTAATTGCACAGTCCGGAACAGGCAAATTCAAGGAGGAGCTTGAAGAGGGCGAAACAAAGAAGAAGGGCGGAAAGAACAACCCAGAGGAGCTTATCGGACAGTTTGGCGTTGGCTTCTATTCAGCCTTCATGGTAGCTGACAAAATCACCGTAATCACAAGGAAATACGGCGAGGAGCAGGCTTATAAGTGGGAGTCCTCAGGTGTTGAGGGCTATACAATCACACCATGCGAAAAGGAAAATGTCGGTACTGATGTCATCATGCACATCAAGGAGGACGGCGAGGAATCAGGCGAGTTCACACAGTACTTAAGCGAGTGGAAGGTAAAGGAGCTCATCACAAAGTATTCTGACTATATCCGCTTCCCAATCAAAATGGCAATGCCGCATTCAGAGCTTAAGGAGGGATGCCCTGAGGATAAGCCTGAGTATGAGGATGTTTATAAGGTAGAAACACTCAACTCACAGGTTCCGATCTGGCAGAGACAGAAATCAAGCGTAAAGCCTGAGGAGTACGACGAATTCTATAACCGTACATTTATGGATTTCGAAAAGCCACAGCGCACCATCACGGTTTCTGCAGAGGGAAATGTAAGCTTTAAGGCACTCCTCTTCATCCCTGGCAAGATGCCATACAACTACTTCTCAGAGGAATATAAGCCTGGCCTTCAGCTCTACAGTGCAGGCGTTATGATTATGGATAAGTGCACAGACCTTATCCCTGATTATTTCAACTTTGTACGTGGTGTTGTTGATTCACCGGACCTTTCACTCAATATCTCACGTGAACTTTTACAGCATGACAGACAGCTTAAGATGATCCGTGAGAAGCTTGAGAAGAAGATTAAGGCTGAGCTTATGTCAATGCTTGAAAAGAACAGGGAGGACTATGAGACATTCTTCCACAACTTTGGAAAGCAGCTCAAGGTTTGCACAATCGCAAACTACGGCATGGATAAGGAAAAGCTTCAGGACCTTCTCATGTTCTACAGTGCAAAGGAAAAGAAGCTCATTACGCTTAATGAATATGTTGAGAACATGAAGCCTGAGCAGAAGCATATCTACTATGCATCAGGTGAGAGCATTACTGCAATCGACTCAATGCCGCAGATTGATGTAATCAAGGACCATGACATGGATATCCTCTACTTTACAGATAAGGTGGACGAGTTTATTGTCGATGCACTGAGGACCTATAAGGATAAGGACTTAAGGTCGGCACTCGATGCAGATCCTGACCTTGAGGACGAGAAGAAGGACGATACAGCAGAGGCAGTTTATGATGATTCCTTCAAATTCATGAAGGATGCCCTCGGTGAAAGAGTTGCCGAGATCAAGGCTTCAAAGAGGCTTAAGGACCACCCTGTATGTCTTACATGCGGTGAGGGAATCTCCTTCGAAATGGAAAAGTACTTTGCAGCAGTTCAGCCTGAAATGAACATGAAGGCTAAGAGAATCCTTGAGATTAACACAGAGCATCCGGCCTTCAAGGCCTTTGACGCAGCAAGGATCACGGATCCTGAGAAGGCAAAGAAATATGCCGAGGTTCTCTACAACCAGGCGCTTCTCATCGCAGGCTTCACACTCGATAACCCAACCGAGTACACAGACCTTGTAACATCACTTTTCAATTAAGGGTTATTAAAACAGGCGGGCACCATGTTATATGTGGTGTCCGCCTTTGTTATTTAAATTATTTAATTTTTGTAAAAGCCTGTTAAAGCTTTGTTGCATCTGCTTTCAGCTTGATTCGTTTAAAGATATGTCCTGCTGATTCTTGATGCCATGTCGCGTACCTTCTCGAGCACGTCCTCAGGACCTGTAATCTCGATTCCCTCTCCAAGCGAGAAAATCCATGAGATAAACTGCTCACTTACCGAGACATCAAGTGTTACTGAAAACCTGTCTGGTCCGTCAGGGATAATCATGATATTTCTTCCGAAACGGTCAATCAGAATATTTGCAAACCTGTTGTCTGCCTTAATCGATACCCTCTTTTCCTCTCCGCTGTACATTGAGAAAAGCCTCTTTGAATATGTATCAATCTTAGCCTTTTCGAACTCCTTAAGTCCCTTTCTTGGCTCGTCGACGAAGCCTATTTTAAGCATCTTGTCCACGCGGAAATGCTTAATCTTCTCATCCTCATTGTCATATGCGACAAGATAATAATTCTCATCATCCCAAAGCAGCGCCCACGGACTTACATGATACGACTTACCGCCATGCCTCAGCTCCTGCTCCTTCTTCTGGTTCCAGCTAAAGTACTTGAAGCTTATGTTTATCTTACGGCTCATCGCACTGTGGATGTTGTCGATATTGTAATAAATGCTTTCATTCATGGTCTTAACCCTTCCGGAGACCATAACCTCACGCGAAAGCAGGCTGGCATTATACCTGCTTGTCAGTCGGCTCAGCTTTTTAAGCAGTTCCTTTGTCTTCTTTTCCGTTACAAATTTTGATGCGGCAACTGAATCAACGAGCATCTTAAGCTCCGGAAGCTCGAAATCACGTCCGATGATGTGATACTTCGTTGTCGATCCTGCTCTTTGCGAAACAACCTCATATCCGATATCAGCAAATGATTCAAAATCCCTATAGACTGTTTTACGCTCGGCCTTAAGCCCCTCACCCTCAAGGTATTTGATAATTTCCTGCACGGTAACACCATGCTCCTCATCTGTATTATCAAGAAGGAACCTAAGTGTTAACAATATTCTCGATTTTGTGCCGCCCGATTTCAATTTGCGAAAATATACCTTTCAAAAAGCTCCCTTGCCTTCTCAGGTCCGAGCTTCTTAATCAAAACATTTGCAACGAGTCCGCCATTTTCAAGACAGCCCTCACAAAGTGACTTCATATCAGCCGTACATGCTGCATTATCCTTATCAAGTGAAAACTCAAGAAGCTTTACATATGCCTCGAAATAATCGTCTGCCATCTCGACAAAGCTCTTCTTATCGCTCTCACCCTTTTTTGTACATGAGCCGTCTGCAAGCCTGTCGCTATACCAGAAGTCATCGGTATCAGCCTCGGGAAGAACTGAATATGCTCCCTCAAGCTCATTAAACCTTCTGTATATTCTCTTATCTGTCGCAGACCTAATTATTTCAAAGGAAAGACTCTTTGAGAAAAGGCCCTTCTTCATCATAAAGCAAAAGAAAGGAGCCTCCTTGTAAAACGGAGCAAAGGTTCCGATCTCGGTGCCGCCGAGTCTTATAAGGCACACCCTGCCCTTTCCCTCTATACGGTAGGAGCTTAATCTCAGCTCCTTAAACTCGCCCGGATCCACATACCTTAGCATGTAGTCGTTACAGAGTCTGTCATAATAATTATCAGCAAGTGATTCTTTTCTTTTTCCCATTTTTAACCTTCTTTTAATCTGACCGGTTATTTAATCTTTTCAAAGCTTATGTCAAGGTCCACATCACCCTCAATTCCCTTTACCCTTCCGGTATTAGAATACTGCCAGATTGAATAATTATAGGGATAATAGAAATTGGTCGTATATGTGGCAAACCATTTCTCGTAATCATCAAGCTCTTCGATGTTAACCATGAGGAGCGCTGCCTCGTAGTTAAAATAGAGCATCGGCCTGTAGCCAGCTTCCTTTATTTTTTCACAGAACCTCTTACAGAAGGCCGTTCTTTCCTCCTTTGAGAGTCCGTCAGCCCTTCCTGTTCCGCCTGCTGTTTCCTCTACATCAAGTACAACCGGTCCCTTAATCTCATAGGGCTCAATGTTTTTAAGGAGAAGCTCGATTTCCTCATCAAGCTCCTTTTCGTTTAATGCCTGTGAGAACATATATACGCCTGCCGCAATGTTATTCTCGATTGCACCCTTAATGTTTTCCTCAAACTTCTTGTCTGTAACGAGATTGCCCTCTGCACCATAGCCGCGGTAAACAGACCTTATGATTGCAAACTCAACTCCATCCTCGCTTACGGCCTTCCAGTCAATGTCACCCTGATGGCTCGATACATCGATGCCCTTATGTGAAACGACCTTTCCGTTCTTTTTGTACTGCCACTCACCGCTGTCGAGCTTAACGACATTATCCTTTGACAGATTGTTCATCTTCATATCGTAATTGATCTTATGGAAGATGTATCTGCTGTCATCGTAGACGATGAGGTAATTCTTGTAGCCGCTTCTAAGTGATGTCATTACGGAATTGCCATTTTCAAGGTTTTCCCTCATTGTATCGAGAGCCTCGCTCTCCTCAAGAACAACGGGAGTCCTTATGCCGGCATATTTCTTCTCCTCGTATTTATATGAAACAAGGGCACCTGCAAGACCTGCGATTACAGCCGTTAAAATGAACGTCAAAAGAATGGCAGCCACCGGGGATTTACCCTGTCTTCTGCCTCTCGAGCGTCTTGGCTCTCTTTCGCCTCTCTCTTCGCCTAATGTTTCAAAACGGTTGTCTCTATCCATAAATCCTATTTTTCAATAAAATCAAACACACTGTACTGTGTGCTGATGTCATTTTCAATGTCCTCGGCGTATTTGCAGGCCTTGTCTAAATCTCCATGAACGCTCATTTTCACCACGCCAGATGGTGTTTCCTTTCCGTCATCTGCGAGTACACCTATTTTTCCGTCAGACTTTCTGAATAATATCCATTTGTTGTTCCGGTAAAAGCCGGAACCCTTTTCCTTTTTCGTTGCCATTTAATCAGTATACCATATCGTCTCCGTTTGTGGTATAGTATAGTTTCCAAAGGAGGTGCCATATGGGACTTAAATTCGGTGATATGATGAAAATGAAGGGTGCCTGGGACCGTTTCTGCAAGGGCCACCCAAAATTTCCGATGTTTTTAAATGCAATAAGGCGTAAAACAGTTAACGAGGGAACAATCATTTCAGTTTCCCTTGAATATCCGGATGGTGAAAAATACGCCACAAACCTTAAGGTAACAGCAGAGGATCTTGAGCTCCTGAGAACGCTTCAGGAGATTAAGCCCGAATAACGGCTGTTACACATTTAATGCACGAAAACGATGCGCTGCTACCTGGGAGTCATCCCTGATTACACGCATCGTTTTTCTTATTGTTTTATGTCACGTCTATGCATGAGCCTCCGATAAACTCCCTGATTACCGAGGTCTTCGGTATTATCTCTGTTGACATCGGAAGCACAAGTTCAAGACACCTAAGAAGTCTTCTCGCCTCACCGTACTGCGGTGAAGCCTCTCCGATTCCAAAAAGAAGCGGAGCCGCAAAAAGCTTTAATACCGCAAGCTCATAAACAAGTGCGGAGTTAAATATGTAGTCGGCATTGTCCTGATACGGGAAGATATTCTCTGTTTCTCCCTTTCTTACATCACTCCATTTTGAAAGTGTATCCTCCGCAGAATATCCCCTTGTCCTGTTATCCCTTATGATTCTTCTAAGCAGCCTGCAGTCAGAGGTTGCCATCGGATTGTGGTCATCTATGCAAAGTGGTGTAAGTGCTGAGATATATACAAAGAACTTGCTCTCATCAGGAATCTTCACTGAAAACTCTGGGTTAAGGCAGTGGATTCCCTCAATGATAAGCACTGTCCTTTCACCAAGCGAGATTTTCTTTCCGTGGTATTCACGCTGTGATTTCTTAAAATTAAAGGTTGGAAGCTCGATTTCCTCTCCGTTAAGAAGCTTAATCATGTCAGAATTAAAAAGCTCCGTATCAACGGCCCTTATTGACTCAAGGTCTGGTGTTCCATCTGGAAGAAGCGGCCTCTTGTCTATGCCAAAGAAATAGTCGTCAGCCGATATGATAAGCGGCTCCCTTCCAAGGGCACGAAGCTGTATTGCCAGCCTGTAGGATGTTGTCGTCTTGCCCGAGCTTGAAGGACCTGCCAGAAGGACAAATTTCTTTTTGTTATAAACTATCTCGTGTGCGGCATCTCCCATCTTCTTTTCATAAAAGGCCTCCTGCATAAGCACAACATCATTTATTGTGCCATCTGCAATTGCACGGTTAAGGTCGGGCACTGAATCGATGCCGATGTAATCAGCCCACTTCTCTGTCACGTTCTGAAGCTCGAAAAGCTTCCTTGAAAGTGCCTTGATGTCATTTTCCTCAACAAACCTTAGTGACTCGCCTGTTATCAGAAGTCCCTTTTCACTCCTAATCAGTTTGAAATCCCTGATTTTATCTGCAGAGTCAAAAAGTTCACCGATAAACATCGTACTATAGTCACCAATGCAATAAATCTCGGTTTCATTCGAGATTCTGTATGAAAGAAGCTCTGCCTCCCTGAAATCATTTTTAGAAAGTGCAGTCTCTATTGCCTCTTTTGTAGAAACTTTCTTCCTTGTTATCGGCAAAGCGGCATCAACAGACTCCCTCATCTTCCCGGAAATGACTTTTATAACATCAGCCGTCGCCTCGATTCCTCCAAGCTTAATATAGTAGGCTCCGCCGTATTTAAATTCGACATTAACCATGACCTCTTTTCCATAAAGGTCATTAACAGCCTTCATAAGCACAAGGACCGCTGTCCGAAGATATACCTTTGAATCAATCTTTCCTGTTTCGTCAATGCCAAAGCTTGCATTTTTCTTCATTTATTTCTCCTAAAGCATATTTTTGTAATCATACCATATTTTCACCCATTTTGCTCGCTTTCTGTTATAATTAGCATGCGCCAGGAGGCGTAAGATTAAAAAATCCGGAGAATCAAATGGATATCATCAAAAGACTGGCCGCTGACCTTTCCATAAGGGAGACACAGGCAGAGGCCGCAGTAAAGCTTATAGACGAGGGAAACACAATTCCCTTTATTGCCAGATACCGTAAGGAGGTAACAGGCTCACTTAATGACGAGGTTCTTCGTAATCTCGACGAAAGACTTAAGTATTTAAGAAACCTTGAGGACAAGAAGGCCTCAGTTATTAGTACAATCGAGGAGCTAGGCCAGCTTACGCCTGAGCTACGTAAAAAGATTGAGGATGCAGAAACACTCGTTGCCGTAGACGATCTCTATGCACCATACCGCCCAAAGAGAAGAACAAGGGCGATGATTGCAAAGGAAAAGGGTCTTGCCCCGCTTGCAGAAATAATCCTTAAGCAGGAAATCACAGAGCCTCTTGTTAATGTGGCAGCAGGCTTCATAAGCGACAAAGAGGGGCTTGAGGTTGCAACTGCAGAGGATGCCATTAGCGGTGCAAGGGATATCATCGCTGAGGATATTGCTGACAGGGCAGAGCTAAGGAGTGCGCTTCGTAAGGCGATATTTGAAAAGGGCTTCATTTCCTCAAAGGAAAAGGACTCTGAGAAGGACGAAAAGAAGGTATATGAGGGCTACTATGATTATGAGGAGCGTATCTCAAAGATACCTGGACACAGGGTACTTGCTCTTAACAGGGGCGAGGCTGAAAAGATTATCACCGTCAAGGTAGAAAGCCCCGACGAGCAGCTTATCGCAGTTCTTAAAAACTATCTTGTTAAGAATAACAAGTTCACAAGGGACGCGCTTGAGGAGGCAATTGAGGACAGCTACAAGAGGCTTCTTCTCCCGTCAATCACCCGTGACATTCGTACAGAGCTTACTGAAAAGGCCGAGGACGGTGCCATAAAGCTTTTTGGAAGCAACCTTGAGCAGCTTCTCATGGCAGCACCGATAGAGGGTAAAACAGTCCTTGGATGGGATCCCGCATACAGAACAGGCTGTAAGCTCTGTGTTGTTGACCCTACAGGAAAGGTTCTTCATACACAGGTAATTTTCCCGACACCGCCGCAGTCAAAAATTGCGGAGTCAAAGGAAATCCTTAAATCTATTATTAAGAAGTACAAGGTCGATATAATCTCTCTTGGAAACGGTACGGCATCAAGGGAATCCGAGCAGGTGATTGCCGAGCTCATTAAGGAAATCGGCGGCGGCCTTTCATATATCATCGTAAACGAGGCAGGTGCATCCGTGTATTCCGCTTCAAAGCTTGCAACAGAGGAATTCCCGAATTTTGACGTCGGACAGCGTTCATCTGCGTCGATGGCAAGAAGACTTCAGGACCCGCTTGCCGAGCTTGTAAAGATTGATCCGAAGGCAATCGGAGTTGGCCAGTACCAGCATGACTGTGACCAGAAAAAGCTCGAGGAATCACTTGGCGGAGTAGTTGAGGACTGCGTAAACAGGGTCGGTGTTGACCTTAATACAGCCTCTGCTTCACTTCTTGGATATGTATCAGGCATCAATAAGCCCCTTGCAAAATCGATTGTTGCATACAGGGAGGAAAACGGAAGGTTTACAGGAAGACGTGAGCTCTTAAAGGTTCCAAAGCTTGGTCCTAAGGCATATGAGCAGTGTGCCGGCTTCCTCCGCGTAAGGGGTGGAAAGGAGCCTCTTGATTTTACAGGAGTGCATCCCGAGTCATATGACGTTGCAAAGAAGCTTATCGAAAGGCTCGGATATTCAAAGGATGACCTTTTAAACGGTGGACTCAAGGGAATTGGTTCAAAGATTAAGGATTACAAGTCACTTGCTTCGGAGCTTGGATGTGGAAAGGAAACACTTAAGGATATCGTTAAGGAGCTCGAAAAGCCTGGAAGAGACCCGCGTAGTGACATGCCTGCCCCAATCCTAAAGAGCGACGTACTCACAATTGAGGACCTTAAGGAGGGCATGGAATTAAAGGGCACTGTCAGAAATATCACCGACTTTGGTGTATTCGTTGACATCGGTGTTCACCAGGACGGTCTCGTACACATATCGCAGCTTAGCGACAAATTTATCAAGCACCCGCTTGAGGCTGTCCATGTGGGAGACATCGTAAATGTCCGCATCCTTAGTGTTGACATCAAGAAACAGAGAATAGGTTTAACAATGAAGAAGCTGCCATAACGGCGGTTTCTTTTTTCTAATCAAAAAGTATGCAACAATT
>JAUNDA010000118.1 GCA_030526295.1 Eubacteriales bacterium | reverse complement strand
TTGCAATCTCAGGAAGTCTATGGCTTACATAGTCATGGCTTGTGCCGTGGAAGCCGTAACGACGAACATGATACTTCTCATAGTACTCGATCGGGATAGCGTATGTATAAGCCTTTGGCTCCATTCCCATACCGAATGATGTATCGAATACTGCAACGTTTGGTTTGCCAGGCATAGCTGCCTCACAAGCCTCGATACCCATAAGGTTAGCCGGGTTGTGAAGAGGTCCGAGGTCGAAGCACTCGCGGATGGCTGCCTTAACTTCCTCATTAACAAGGCAAGACTTTGTGAAAAGGTTTCCGCCGTGAAGTACTCTGTGTCCGATAGCGTCTACTTCGTCGATTGACTTAAGAACGCCAACCTTAGCGTCTGTGATAGCTTCCATTACGAGCTCAACTGCTCTCTTGTGGTCAGGCATAGCCTCTTCTCTTACGAAATCGTCATTGCCAGGAACCTTGTGTGTAAGCTTTGATCCGTCGATACCGATTCTCTCGCAAAGACCCTTACAAAGAACTGCCTTTGTATCCATATCGATGATCTGGTACTTAAGTGATGAACTTCCACAGTTAAGAACTAAAATCTTCATTTTATATATCTCCTTTTATCAGCCTACGATAACACCCTTTACTACGCCTGCGCATGCAGCTGCGTTTGACTCGTCTGTGTCAACGTGCATAGCAAGTGCATAAGAATCTGAAACTCTTACTACTGTATCGCCGAAAACTGTCTTACGGCCTGTTCCGCAGTCAACGAGTACGTCAACGATCTGTCCGTTTGTTACTCCAAGCTCTGCAGCATCAGCTGTTGTCATATGGATGTGTCTCTTTGCAGCGATAACGCCCTCTGTGAGCTCAACCTCACCACATGGACCTACGAGCTTGCAAGCGCCTGAACCAGCTGTGTCACCTGACTCACGGATAGGAGCATTAACACCGATAGAACGAGCATCTGTAAGAGAAAGCTCTACCTGGTCTGCCTTACGGCATGGTCCGAGGATAGAAACGTTAGCAAGCTCCTTCTTTGAGCCTACAACTGTGATTCTCTCGTTAGCTGCGTACTGACCCGGCTGTGAAAGCTCTTTCTTAACTGTAAGCTGGTATCCCTTACCGAAAAGCTTCTCGAGTGTTTCCTGAGTAACGTGTGCGTGTCTGGCACTTGTTTCAACTACAAAATCTTTTGCCATTTTTAAATTTCCTCCGGCTGAATTTATTTTAGAATTTTTCAAATCTTTCTACATCTGTAACGAATACGGTTGCTCCGCCGATCTTTACCTTTACAGGTACAGTTGAGCTGTTGAGCATGCCTGTGCCCGAGATGTAAGGCATGTTAACCGTGATATCCTGGCTCTCTCCGCACTCCTTCTTGATGATGCTAATGGCCTCATCAACATGCTCGTCCTCGGTAACGATAAGGAGTGTTACGTTGCCTTTTCGGAGGAAACCTCCTACTGTTGAAAGCTTTGTGATAACGAAATGCTCGCTGTTAAGAGCTGCTGTAACGTCATCCTCATTATCATTTCTGACAATAGCGAATATTAACTTCATATGTTTTCCTCCTCATATTCTGATGTGAAATTGCTTTATGTCACAAAAAGGATATTTGTGATATACTTGTCATGTAACTTAAAGCAAACTAAAGCACAAGTGTGCTGCCACACTTTTGACTATAATAACACAACTTTGTGATTCTTTCCATATTTTTATGAAAACAGCTGCGATAATTTCCGAATTCAATCCATTTCATAACGGTCACGAGTACCTTATCCGTACCCTTAAGGAAAAGCATGGCTTTGACCATGTTGTGATTATCATGTCCGGAAACTATGTGCAGCGCGGCGAACCCGCTGTATTTGATAAATACACCAGGGCCTCACATGCCCTTATGGCAGGCGCTGACCTCGTTGTCGAAATGCCTGTAATATTTGCCACCTCGTCAGCCCGTGAGTTTGCAACCTGCGGTGTTAAAATCGCCGCAGCACTCGGTATTGTCGATACACTTGCCTTTGGCGTCGAAGACGGCGTTACCCTTACGGAGCTTAATGCCCTGTCGGAGGCAGTTCATAATGTTAATGATGACATAATAAAGGAGCTTCTTTCACAGGGAAAAACTTATCCAGAGGCACTCGGTCTTTCCTGCGGCCTTAATGCCCCTCTTTCATCTAACAATATCCTCGCAGTCGAATACATCGATGCACTTAAGGGTACTGGTATCGGGGCACTTCCAATCGGCCGTCTTGGTGATGGCTATTCCTCTGAGGAAATCACACATAGCCGCTTTGCCTCTGCGATGTCACTTAGAAGGCTTATAGCTAAAAACGGTGACATCTCGCCATATGTTCCGTCATACACACTCGGCGGTGACGGGGGTGATTTTGTGTATACTGGCTCGCCTTCCGGATCAGTCACTCACACAGCTACTCATACACCTACTATCACAACTCCCGATATGATGTCTGCCATTTTAAGTGCGGCACTTCTTAAGGAGGATGACTTCACCCGCTACCTTGACATATCAAGGGAGATTTCAGACCGTCTCATTAACAGACGAAATACAATCATGTCCTTTACCGACAGGGTTGATGACACAAAGACAAGGCAGTTTACAAGGTCACGTATTTCACGTGCCCTTCTTCATATCATACTTGGAATCACGAGGGAAGAATTTGAAGTTGCAAAGGCTAACGGCTATGTAAGCTCAATTCGCATCCTCGGGCTTAGAAAGGACTCCGGAATCAGCTCCGAGTTAAAGGAAAAGGCGGCCCTGCCTGTTATAAGCAGAACCGCCCAGTATAAGGATTTACTAAGCCGTGATATTTACTTTGACCAGCTTTATTATTCTCTCACCGCATCTAAGGGTGAATTTGAGCGCACCCCCATTATCTATCCTGTAACCGATTTTTTGATATAGGACAAAAAGAGTTGGTTTACGGAAAAAATAATTGAAACTACGATTTCAGTACGTAAAATTTTGTCGCGATTACGTTATTTTTTTCATTTTTTCAATTTTTTGCTGTTTATTATCACACCAATTACAGCAGGTTTGGGGAGGAAGACCAAATAATACGTAAATTGACAGTGGTTAGATGTGGATCCAGACTAGGGTTCAAAATCAAAGAAGACTATTTACGGATTAAATTACAATTTGATTATTTGGATACGTAACAGG
>JAUNDA010000117.1 GCA_030526295.1 Eubacteriales bacterium | reverse complement strand
AATGCCAAGAAAAAGGCGAAGGAGGAGCGGGAGAGAAAGCTCATGCTCATCGGCTGCGTAATCATCCTCGTGCTCATAGTGATGATTTTTGCAATCGGTGCAACCAGAAGGCTCAGGTTTAACCTGAGGCAGCAGGAGTCGGAGTCGGCTTCAATAGCAGAGTCTGAGTCGGTAAAGGAATCCATAGAGGAATCAATCGCCGAGTCAAAGAGATATGAGGAGCTTGAGAGCATTGCGTATAAGACAAAGCTCGACAGCATATTCTCGGAGTATGAGAACCTCGGAATCGTAGATACCTCGGGCTTTATCAACATGAGAAGAGAGCCCAATGCCAATGACATGACAAACATCATAGGTCTCCTTAATGACAAGGCAGCCTTTAGCCTCATTGAGGACCTTGGTGACTGGTACTATGTGTCATCTGGCGGACTCGAGGGATATGTAGCCTCAAGGTTCTGCGTGACAGGTGATAAGGCAAGGGAGCTTGCTGAGGAAAATATTAAGCCAAGACTTGTGATTCTGGCTGATGTAGTTAACATAAGAACAGAACCGGTAATCAGCCCTGAAACAGGCACAGGCAAGGCATATAAGGGCGAAAGATACGAAATCATCGAGGTTGGTGATGAGTGGGCGCAGGTTAACGGAGCATATGTAACTGGCTCTGATGCACCATACATCAATCTCTCGGTAGGAAATGCCGAGGTCAGGGAATGTCTTGACGAGGCAAGGCACAGGGACCTTCGTGAGCAGGCACTTACGCAGTTTGACGAGCTTGTAGTCTGTGTGGCTGACAGTTTCGTAAACGTCAGAAAGGAGCCTAAGGCAGACGGAATCAGTAACATCTGCGGTAAGTTCCTGAGGGGTAACGGAGCAGAGCTTCTCGAGACAGTCGAGAAGGACGGCACAACCTGGTACAAGATCAAATCAGGAACAGTTAAGGGCTACGTTGCTGCCCAGTACTGTGTGACGGGAACAGACGCAAGGTCAATTGCACTTGAGTATTCGTCGCTTACGGCAAGAATCAATACAGATTCACTCAACGTAAGAACGGGACCGTCAACTGATAAAGCAGTTTGGACACAGGTTGTAAAGGGACAGGCCTACCGTGTTATCGACCAGAAGGACGGATGGGTTGAGATTGATCTTGATACTGACGATGACAAGGCGTTTATTTCAACACAAAACGGTTATGTGACACTTAAATACGGTCTTGCGGAGGCTGTTGAATATTATCCGGCAGTTGAGGCTGCAAACAAGGCAGCAGCATTCAGAAGCAGAATTGTAAACTACGCATGCCAGTTCATCGGAAATCCGTATGTCTGGGGCGGAACAAGCCTTACAAACGGTGCCGACTGCTCAGGTTTTGTACAGTCCGTGCTCAAGAACTTCGGCATAAAGATTGACAGAACAAGCCGTGACCAGGCTAAGAACGGCGTAAGGGTAACATCCGATAAGATGAAGCCGGGAGACCTTGTATTCTATGCCGGCTCGGACGGAGTCATCAACCACGTTGGAATGTATATCGGAAACGGTCAGATTGTAAATGCCGCTTCAAAGAGGGCAGGCATCAAGATTTACAGATGGAACTACCGTACTCCGGTGGCAATCAGAAATGTAATTGGAGACTAAATTGGCAACAAAGAAATCAGGTACTAAATCAAATAATACAAAGACTTCAAAGCGCGGTACTGCTTCGGGCAGTACTGCGTCAAAGAAGACTACAAAGCAGGGTACGGGAAAGAGCGGAGCAGGTGCTCAGAAGGCAAAGAGAAAGCCAACCAAGAAGGCCATTGCAAAGAAAAGATCCTTTGTGATTGGTGAGGTGGCTGCAATTATCCTTGCCTTTTTAAGCGTATTCATGTTCCTTTCAAACTTCGGACTTCTCGGAGGCGTTGGCGAGTTCTTTGCTGAAATCCAGAAGGGACTTTTCGGAATGATGGGATACGTATTTCCGCTTTATCTCATCTTCACGATTTTTTACATCCACTTCATCGAAAACGACCCGCTTTTCGGATTTAAGACTGCTTCCGTCATAGTGCTTTTCTTTATAATAGTTGCACTGACGCAGTTTATTTTCGGTACAAAGGAGGCTTTTTCATTCGGTGAGTTCTATGAGCTTGGTGGTGCCGGGGAATTTATTAGCGGCGCGGCAGGCGGTGCAATCGGCGGATTCATCACAAACGGTATCGCCGGGGCACTCGGAAGAGTGGGAGCATTCCTCATTATCTTTACGCTTCTTTTAATAACTGTCGTTGTGCTTCTTGAGAAGAGCTTCATTAATGCAGTTAGAAACGGCGGCATCTTCGCAAAGGAAAGTGCCGAGAAGACCATGGGCTATGCAAGGGAGAGATACGAAACCCAGAAGATTGCCAGGGATGCAAGGCGTGAGGCTGCAAGGCTTAAGGCGCTTGAGGAGCGCTTTGAGGATAAGCCGCAGGGCTCTGGCTTTGACAGGTTTGACCTTTCAAGGCATGGCAGGAATACAGCCGAGTATGAGCAGAATGTGATTGATGACAATGAGCTTCCGGCTGTTAATGAGGCTGCTATGGATGCAACATTTAATGATGCGGAGGCAGGCACAAACATAGGCACAGAAGCAGTAGCACTGTCACAGGAAGACGGGCTTTTAGCAATCGAGAACAGGGCATTTGCGGAGCCTGATTATGACATTGACGATGTTCCGTTTGATGAGACTGAGGAGGATAAATACAGGGCCTATGACCAGATGATAAGCGGCAATGCAATCGGCATCAAGACAGCCGAAAGCCTGGGATTTGCCGTATCACATGGCGCAAGGGTACCGGTTACTGAGGTTTCAACAGACGAGCCTGTTATGACAGAGGAGGTATTTAATCCCGACGAGCCGTCTCTTGATGATGAGCTCTTTGATGCAACTCTTTTTGACAGGGATTATCTCCACAAGCCGCTTAATCCGGATGAAATCGTTTATCCTGATATCAGAAACGCATCCGCTCAGGGCAGCGCGGGCGCAGGTGTTAATGTAAATGGTGCTGCTAATGCATGGAATAATGCAGGCATGGGTGCTAAAGGTGGTGCTTATGACGGTGGAAACGCAGGATTTGAAGGCGACGGTTCCTATGACCCGTATGCGGGCAGCACGGGTAATGCAAACGTTGGCGGACTTGACTCTTCAGATAGCGGTGAAGGTCTTGACGGCCATGACGACTACAACGACTATAACGAATATAACGAGTATAG
>JAUNDA010000033.1:702-22406 GCA_030526295.1 Eubacteriales bacterium | reverse complement strand
GGATTATCACAATGTATGCAAGGAGGTTATCCTTTACAAGTCCCCATACGTCGATAAGTCCGACACATGCGGGGACAAACATTACAGGCATGATTTCGATTAAAAACTTTCCTGTTTCCTTTACATCATCAAGCTTTAAAATGCCCGTTTCAAGGAGTAAAAACATGATGATGAGTCCGTAAATGCTCGCCGGTACCGGGAGCTTAATGAAGTAATGTAGTATTTCGCTGACAAACGATATTGCAGCTATTCTTAAAAACTGAAAGAGAAATTTCATTATATTATGTATCCTATCTTTAGCCAGTTAGATTTTTCTTTTCCGTTTTCGACCTTGAGGCCCCTCTCGGGCCAGCCTGCGCCGTTAACATGCATGAGTGCCTGCTCGGCGTTTGAAAACATCATATAGAGGTCACCGCATATGCTCACTGTCTCGTGCTCAACGATGCCGTACTTTGAATATGTGTCGTCTATCACCCTGCCGTCATAGATCATTTTGATGCTGTTTCTAAAGTAATGCATCGGCGGGAAGTTCTCGTGTGACTTGTCGCTCTTATAATTATAGATGATAAGCCCTTTCAATGTCCATCTCAAAGCCTCTTAAGTAGCTCCCTCTCAACCTGTTCCCTAGACTCGACTCCGCATGCGGCACCTGTCTTACTTAGGCATAGTCCCGCACACATTGACGCGAATTTAAGGTCACCCGATGCGATTAAACCTGCCAGCATGTTGTCGCCGCAGCCTGTTGCATCAACTACATCTATCACGAAGGCCGGAAGCCTCAGGGTTTCACTTTCATTTTTAAAAAGGCACCCATTAGGTCCAAGCTTAATAAGTACGTTTTTAATTCCGAGGCTAAGGAAGTAATCTGCCGCATCCTCGGGATCATCATAGCCACTAAAGAATTTCGCCTCATCGGCATTTGGCGTTAGGTAATCGATAAGCGGAGCCGATTCCCTAATGTCCTCAAAGCCTATTTTCACAAAGTTTGGTATCTTTGTATCACAGTAGGTTACCGCACCCTCAGCCTTTGCAGCCCTTAAAACCTCATAAATGATTTCACTGTCGTTAAACGGTGCTCTCATAAGCGAGCAAAGTGCAACATTTTTTGCACCCATAATTACCGAGAGGTATTTTTCCGGATGGAAATTATACTTGTGTGCGCCGTTAGTTATTGACTTTCTCGAGCCGTCTTCCGCGATAAACATCGTTGTAACGGGTGTCGGCTCGTCGTCCCTTACGATATGTGCCGTGTCAACTCCCGCTTCCCTTAGCTCTGTCTCAATAAGCTTACCTGCGCTGTCATTTCCGATATGGCTAAGCACCTTGGTTTTTAGTCCTAGCCTTGACGCAGTGACGGACACGTTAAAGGCCTCACCTCCCGGGCAAAGCTTTGCACTGCCGGCACGAAAACCGGTATTCGAATAAGCCTCACCCGTAAAGCCGAAGATAAACGAATCTATTAATGTTGTTCCTATACACAAAAGGTCAGTCAAAGCTATAACCCCTGAAAGTACTTTTTTATATTTACAGTTTAGCTACAAACTATTGTTTTGGTTTGACGGTTTGATTTTCCACCTTAACCAGTCTTTGCACCGCAAACTGCTTTTAAATTAACCTGCGGCTTTAATCCGCAACGTTAAACTTAATCAAGTTTTCTTACCTGTTGAGGAATTCATCGATCATCCCCGCAGCCTCATTAAACGGGTCCCCAGTCATGTCAATCCAGTTGATATCCTTTCTCTTCCTGAACCAGGTCATCTGCTCCTTTGCAAGATGCCTTATCTCCATAAAGAGCTTGTCATAGAAGGCCTCAAAGGACGGGAACTCGCCCCTCAGGTACATGAGGATGTATCTGTACTCAAGTCCGAGGCCATAGAGGAATTCGTCAGTTGCCCCGTTTTCACGAAGCCCCTTAACCTCATCAATCATTCCCTCATCCAGTCTTCTGTCGAGTCTTTCCCTTATTCTTTCATAGAGCACCTCCCTTGGCCATGTAACGCCAAGAACAAGCGTCTCATAGTGCGGTGTGTTAGGGTTGTCACCCTTAATGCCCTTTAATGCCTTTTCGGCTGTTCTCTCAACCCTCTGCTTATTCTTTAGGTCAAGCCCGTTAAGAAGCTCGGGGCTTTTTTCACGGATGATTTCAATAAGCTCCTCCAGTGGCTTACTATTAAGCTCGTCACGAAGCTTAAGGTCCGGAGCCTGCACGCAGATGTTGTAGCCGTCCACAACTGAGTTTACATAAAGTCCAGTTCCACCAACAAGAAACGGTGTTACGCCCCTCTCTATGATGTCATCAATCGCATCATAGGCACCCTTCTGGAAATCAAGGAGCGAGAAGAATTCATTCGGCTTTGCAACATCAAGCATGTGGTGCCTTACGCCGTCCATCTCCTCCTTTGTAACCTTACCGGAGCCAAGGTCAAGCCCCTCATAAATCTGTCTTGAATCGGCTGAAACTATCTCGGCATCAAACTTCTTTGCAAGCTTAATACCAAGGCCTGATTTTCCCGATGCATTTGTACCTGTTATTACTACGAGCTTATTCATCAAAATGGACTCCAGAAACGATTTCCGCGTATTACTATTCCAAGAACCGATACCGCAAAAAGAATCACGCAGAAGGCGATTGAAATGTAATCGGCCTTCGTGAACCTTCTTTCGTTGTACCAGGTTCTTTTACTGTTTTTGCCAAAGCCCCTCAGCTCCATGGCGTTTGAGATGGTCTCAATCTTATCCATTGAGGAAATGATAAGGGGTATGAGGATTGTGGTGGCTGACTTAAGCCTGTTAAAGAGGCTTTCCTTCTTGCTTAGTTCCACTCCCCTCGCCTGCTGTGCCTGTGATATGTCATGATATTCCTTCTGGATATCGGGTATGTATCTTAAGGCCAACGCTATTGCATATGAAAATTTATAGCTTAATCCGACTTTATTGAGCGATGCCGCAAACTCCGATGGGTTTGTCGTGCAAAGGAAAAGAAGGATTATCGGTATCGATGAAAGGTACTTTAGGAACAGGTTAAAATGATAGAAAAGCTGTTCCCTTGTTACCGTGTAATTTCCCGCTATCTTAAAAAGCAGTGTCCTGCTTCCGTATATCCTGCATCCGTATTCGGGTGAGAATACATAAACCATTACGTTATTTAGCACCATGAAAACGGCAGTTGCCGCAAGCATGAAGCTTATGTCCTTTAGCCTGATTTTTGAAATCATGAAAAGGACGATTGATATTAGAGGCATGAGGATAAGTATCCTCGTGTCATAGGTGACCATGCCCGCAAGTGTCCAGAGTATGAGGCAGATGAGCTTTGTGGCTCCCGTCAGCCTGTGTACCGGTGAAGGGCGGTCAATGTAATTAAAAAGATTAACCATCCGTCCTCACCTCATTTCTCTCAAAGTCAATAAAGTGGCGGCAGAAGGCTGCCTGTTCGTTAATACCCGCAAGGTTTGCAAGGCCGTAAAGGCTTGTTTCCTTAAGCGATGCCCTTTCTATAATCGAAGGATTTGTAAGAACCTCCTCCGGGGCCATGTCCGCTATAATCTCACCGTCTGAGAGAACAACCGACCTGTCACAGTACTCGAGCATGAGGTGCATGTCGTGTGTGATCATGATAACCGTTACGCCGCTCTCAAGGTTAATTTTCTTAAGGAACTCCATGATCTCTGTGTAGTGCCTAAAGTCCTGTCCTGCTGTAGGCTCATCGAGAATGATAATCTCAGGGTTAAGCACGAGAATCGATGCGATTGTAACCCTCTTCTTCTGTCCGTAGCTAAGTGCCGATACCGGCCAGTTCCTGAACGGATAAAGGCCACAGATCTTAAGCACCTCGTCAGTCCTTCTCTTCTGCTCCTCCTCCGAAACGCCCCTAAGCTTTAGTCCAAGGGCCACCTCGTCGCGGATCATCGGCTTTGAAATCATCTGGTTCGGATTTTGCATCACATATCCTACATGGTCAGCAATCTCCTTGATACTGAGTTTACATAAATCAGTATTTCCAAGTTTAAAGCTTCCTTCTAAAGGATTGACAAAGCCGCATATAAGCTTTGCAAGTGTTGACTTTCCGGCTCCGTTTGTGCCTACGATACTAAGCATCTCGCCCTTATGTACGCTAAACGAAACGTCCTTAGTCGTTTTTCTTCGTCCAGGGTATGCAAAGGATACATGCGAGGCCTCTAGAATCACTTCGCTGCATTTTTCCTTTTCGTGGCGAACACCCTTAGAGTACCAGCTCCTGACCTTTTCCTTATCGTCCCCGCTAAGTGTAATGTCCCTAATCGAGGCAGGCTTCATCTCGGGTTTTATGTCAACTCCCGCATATTTAAGTGCAGTGATGTAAAGAGGCTCCCTTATGCCCTTTTCCTTAAGCGCGTCACCTGACAGAATATCGTCAGGCGAGGCATCCATCTCTATCCTGCCCTCACTCATTACGACAATCCTGTCAACGTATCTGTGAAGAACGTCCTCGACACGGTGTTCGATGATTACGATTGTCGCATTAGTCTTTTTGTGGATTTCATCTATAAGCTCCATCGTTGTCTTGCCCGTAGCCGGGTCAAGGTTTGCAAGGGGCTCGTCAAAAAGAAGAATGGGTACGTTATCTACGAGTACGCCCGCAAGGCTTACCCTCTGCTTTTGTCCTCCGCTGATTTCCGATGGTGAATACTTTAGATGTGTGCCGATTGAGACCATGTCGGCTGTCTCCTTAACTCGTCTAAGGAGCTCGGTCTGTGGTACGCAGTCATTTTCAAGTGCGAATGCTATGTCCTCTCCGACAGTAAGTCCCACGAATTGTCCGTCGGTATCCTGCAAAACGGTACCGACCATCTTTGAAATGTCAAAGAGACTAAGGTCCTTAGTCTCTTTGCCTAAAATCTTTATTGAGCCGTGGCTTTCACCACGGTATGAGAACGGAATGAGTCCGTTGATACAATTCGCTATTGTTGATTTTCCGCAGCCTGAGGGTCCGCAGATAAGTACTTTTTCCCCTTCATGGATAGACAAGTTAAGCCCATGGAGCGTTGGCTCCTGCTGGGCGTCATATTTCCACGAAAAATCCTCAAAACGAATTACTTCCTTCATCAGTCTTCCTTTGAAAGGCTACCGCTCTTTGGCTTTGTAAGTGCGAATGCGAGGCAGATGAGTGTGCCTACGATTGCTGTTGTTACTGCATTTGAGATACCTGAAACAAGGCCCTGTGCGAAAAGCTTCTCAACAGGCTCCTGATAGATGAGGATATCGAGTACAGGTGCTACAGCGCCCCAGCAGATAACGTGGCAGATAACCTGTGAAACGTTGAAACGGATGATGTCGCCCTTTTCGAACTTTCCGCCGTCAAGGTTGACCTTACTTGTGCAGATGCCCATGAGTAATCCGAAAACGCCTGAAGCGATTACCCAGCTCCACCAAACGCCCCAGCCGTATGAAGCATCGATTAAAGCATGTCCGATGAGACCGATGAGAAGACCTGCGATTGGTCCGAACTCAACTGCCATGAATGCAAGAATACCATACTGGATTGTGATTGTTGTATTCGGTACCGGGCTTGGGATTGCAATGAATCTGCCGCATACGAAGAATAATGCAGCGCCGATGCCGATTGCTACGATTGTCTTAACTGAAAATTTTGCGTTCATACTTCCTCCTACTTACCTAAGGTAGACATGCCAGTCATTACCTTTGCCTGTTTTATACACCCCTGCGAAGCTCGCCTGGTTTAAAGCAATCGCCATTGTGTCAACCGAATTGACATAGAGAAGCGGGCTTCCAACCTCAACCTCCGCAAAGCTGTGTGCATACATCATTGTGTGGTCATAGACCGTTGTTCCATTAAACTTGATTGTGACACCTACCATGTCACCGACCTTCTTTCCGAGATTTAGGAACATTGTTCTCGGAATGTTTGTCCAAAGCGAACCATATCTCACATCATGGACTCCGATGATTCCCTCTGTGTGGTCATCACGAAGTACCGGCTCAAAGCAGTCGAGCATTACAATGCCCTCGGGGTTAAGCGACGGTCCCACCTCCTCAAAGGAAATGTATCCGCCTGCAAGCCTCGCACCGGTGTAGGCATAAACATCCCTTCCGTGGAAGGTATAGCTTTCCTCACTGCCGCCGAGCCTGTTGACACTCTCGTCAATCTCGCGAAGCTCGTCGATTCCGTGATGCTGCGCGATAAACGTGAGCGTTCCGTTATCGGGCGTTACGATGTAGCGTCCCTTTGATTTTGCGACAACGCTCTTTCTGTCTGAACCCACTCCTGGGTCGACAACGCTAACAAACACGGTACCCTCCGGCCAGTATGGCATTGCCTGTATAAGCCTAAAGCCTGCCTCCCAGATGTTATAGGGTTCTATGCCGTGTGTGTTGTCAAAAATCGGAAGTGATCTGTTGACCGAAAAGGCCACACCCTTCATGGCACTTACAGCACCGTCATCAGTTCCGAAATCAGTTTGTAATACCAAAGCATCCATAGTAAAAGAATATCACGGACTAAGTTAAAAAGCAATTAAAAAGACTCCACTTCAAAGCGTTAAAAAGCTGTCAAAATCACGATTTTTTTCGCCATATTCAACGTTTGGTTTTCCATTAGATTTTACGCCATGAAAAACCATAAACCCCCGCAGTTTTTGAGTAACTTCAAACATGTTTCCATCTGCAAAAACTGTGCATTGCATAGCCTCTCAGATGTTTACATTAATGTCCATTTCCTGATGTGTCAATGGATGACTTAGCCTTAGTCTCACTGCCCTTAGAGAAAACGGCTCGCAGCTTCCCTCGTTATAGAGGCTGTCGCCCGTAATCGGGTGGCCTATATGGGCCATGTGCACCCTTATCTGGTGTGTGCGGCCCGTCTCAAGGATAAAGTGTACCCTTGCGTGACCGGGCATCCTCTCAAGCACCCTGTAATGGGTAACAGCCCTCTGGCCGTCATCCCTTACGCAGCGCCTTATGTCCCTTTCGTTTTCTGAGAGCCTTGCTATCGGAGCATTAATCGTGCCATCGTCAGGAAGGCTTCCGTCATCCTCAACCACCGCCTCGTACTCACGAATAACCTTCTTTTCAGCCATCATGGCGCTAAGCACCCTGTCAGCATCTGGATTTTTGGCAATGAGCACAAGCCCCGAGGTATCCTTATCAAGCCTTGTGCGGCACCTGAACACAAATTCATCCCCCGGTATCCCGAGATATTCCATAACTGCATCCGAAAGCGTGTCACCCTGGTGAAGCTTAGAGGGATGAACCGGCATGCCCGATGGCTTATCCACGATGAGTATGTCCGAATCCTCAAAAAGTACCCTTAGCTTATTCATACCTAAGTGCCTCAATCGGATCCTTCTTTGCAGCCTTTCTTGCCGGGAAGATTCCAAATACCATTCCGACAAGTGCAGAGAACACAACCGAGATAACGATTGTCGTCGGCTCTATGATAAGCCTTGCATCTAAAATTTTTGCCGCAATTCCCGCGATTCCAACGCCAAGCAATATTCCCGCGATTCCTCCTATTACGGAAAGAATCATAGCCTCAATTAGAAACTGCCAGAGGATGTCTCCGGTCCTTGCGCCAAGTGCCTTCCTTATGCCGATTTCCCTCGTTCTCTCGGTAACCGACACAAGCATTATGTTCATGATTCCGATACCGCCTACAAGCAGTGAAATCGCAGCGATTGCGCCTATTGCGAGGGATAGGATATCGAGGATACTATTAACCTGGTTCATCTCCGACTGTGTCGAATAGCACATGAAGGCGTTCTCTGGAAGCCTCTTAATCCTTGCGAGGAATGCGGCCATCTTATCACCTGTTTCCTGCACATTCGGGCTATCCACATAGCACTCCAGGTAATAAGCTATGAAATCAACTCCTGTTACAAAGGTATACGGGATATATGCGGTAAACCTTCCGGCACCGCCAAAAAGCGCCTCGAGCTTTGTCTTTGTCTCCGTATATGTTCCGACAACCGTAAACTCGGTAAGATTATCGTCAACCGTTATCATGAGGTTCTTTCCGACAGCCCTCTGGTTTCCAAAGAACTTTTCAGCCATCTCAACCGGGATTACGATAACGTTTCTGTCCTTTTTGATGTCTGCCTCGTTAAGCTCCCTTCCCTCAACTATCGTAATGCTTGGAACACATTCAAAGTATCCCGCACCTACTCCGTTAAGGTTAATGTCAGCTGTTGTCCTGCCGTTCCTGCACGAACCGCTCGTATTGCCATATGGGGCAACATATACAAGCTCATCGCCCATCCTCTCAGAGAGCCTTTCCATCTCGTCTGGCTTAAAAAGCTGCGCATCCGTTATGAATCCACCGTTTAGCTCGTAGCTAGGCATGATGTACATGTATCCAAGGCCGTTTGCCTCAAGTGAGTCCGAGATAACGCCTTTAGCAGAGCTTCCGATTGCACTTATGGCGATCACCGATCCGATACCGATGATTACGCCAAGCATCGTAAGGAACGAACGCATCCTGTTGGCCTTTATAGAGGAGAGGGCAAGCTTAATACTTTCCATTATCCACATACCGCACTCTCCTTATCCCCGTCATGCTCAGCATTTTCGTCATGTCCGCCGTTCTCACCAAGCCCGTCATTTACGCCGAGCTCAGCATGCTCAGTGTCATTTTCAAGCCCGCTTTGTACAGTCTGTTCTCCGAACTCGCCATGCTCAGTATTTACGTCATTTTCAATGCAAACGTTGTTCTCAGCGTCATTTTCACTGCAAACGTTGTTCTCACCACTCAGGTTAGGCCCGTCAACTTCATCGTGTTCGTTCTTCACATCACTGATGATCTCGCCGTCCCTGAAGGTGATGATTCTGTCTGTAAACGCCGCAATGTCAGGCTCATGTGTAACCATTATTACGGTTGCGCCCTTCTCCCTGTTAAGCCTTGTAAAAATCTCCATTATCTCGATTGAAGACTTGGTGTCGAGGTTACCTGTCGGCTCGTCCGCCATGATTACAGGCGGGTCGTTTGCCATAGCCCTTGCTATGGCAACCCTCTGCCTCTGTCCACCGGAAAGCTCGTTAGGCATGTGCTCTGCCCTTTCCTTTAGGCCTACCTCCTCGAGAAGCTTAAGCGCCCTCTCCTGCCTCTTTGCGGCACTAAGCTCCCTCTTATAAAGCATCGGAAGCTCAACATTACGGAGTGCCGAGTTACGTGGAATCAGGTTAAAGGACTGGAAAACGAAGCCAATGTACCTGTTTCTTATCGAGGAAAGCTCGTTATCGGAAAGTCCCGAAACATCCTCACCGTCAAGCAGGTATTCACCGCTAGTCGGTCTGTCGAGGCAGCCGAGGATATTCATGAGTGTCGACTTTCCCGATCCCGATGCACCCATGATTGCAATATACTCACCGCGGTTAATCGTGAGGTTAATGTTTTTAAGTGCCTTAACCTCAAGCTCGCCGTTTGCATATGTCTTATTTAAATTCCTTAAAGTGATTACATTTTCCATTTTTATTTAAAAGTTAAGCACAGTTACAGCTGCGCCGTCCTCGAGTGTCCTTGATGGTGAAAGGATGATTTCCTCACCCTCCTCAACGGCTCCGTCCTCTATTGCAACATAGAAGTCAGCCTCAAGGATTATGTTAACTATTCTCTTATAGGCAACACCATCCTTTGCAACGAATACGTATGTATTTCCTTCCTCATCATCCATTATGGAATCAATCGGAAGTGCTATAGCATTTTCAGCAGTACCCGTGATTATCCTTGCCTTTGCTGTAAGACCCGCGATAAGACCCGAGTCCCCCTTATCGATGCTGATGACAACGGGAATAACCATCTCAGATGAACCGGCTCCCTTTGCCTCGCCTGTAGGTGCAATTGATGTGACCTTACCCTTAAGTACTTTAGCCCCGAGGAAATCGTTTGTGATTTCAACGTCCTGTCCGGCCTTTATGTCCGTTATGTCATACTCGCTTACGCGAATCTTCATCTCAAGCTTTTCGATGTTTTCGATTACAAAAAGCGGTTCTGTCGTGTTTGAGCCGGCGAGGCTTCCAACAGAAGCATTTACCCTTGTAACAGTACCCTCAATCGGGCTCTTTACCGTGGTCTCGGCCATTGCCTTCTCAAGTTCCTCCTTGGCAAGCTTCGCGCTTATGAGGTTATACTCAGACTGTTCGAGCGTATCCTTTGAGATGTCACCACTCTTATAAAGGACCTCCTTTTTGTCATAGTCCTTCTGCGCCTGCTCGAGTGCAAGCTCTGTCTTTCTAAGCTGGATTGAATTATCGGGCTTTTCAAGCTCGCAAAGAACCTGCCCTGTCTTTACAAAATCGCCCTCTTTTACAAGAATCTCTGCGATTCTTTCCACGGATTTCGAATAAACCTGTGCCGAATCGGTTCCCTTTACAGTTCCCTTTACTGTTACGCTTCTTTCAACGTCCTGTCTCGTGACGGCCTCAGTGCTAACAACCATGCCCACATTCGATGCCGCATTTTTCATGTTGATAACGGCAAATGCAGCGACAGCAATTGCTGCCACTGCAAGAATTAAAAACACTATTAACTTCTTCTTGTTTTTCTTTTTTGTTTTCATGACATTACTCCAGATTGAGCCTGTTTTTCATTCCGCATGCGGTTATGAAATAATAAATAGCCGCAGGAATCAACATACCGATTATAACAAAAATCGCACCAAGGTGGTAGTTTGATTCTTCGAATACATGTGTCAAAAATTGAGATACATTACCCATCGTTTCAAGTGTAGCAAGAAGCACCACTGCAGCAGATGACATTGTTGATGTCATTACCGTAAAGATAACGATTGCTGCCGCAGCCTTGTACTTTGGAAGCTGCTGTCCGAGCATGATTGACGCATAAACCGAAAGAACTGCCGAGGCATACATGATGAATACCATTAAGGCACACTCGATGCACCAGAGAATAAGGTCAAATAGTGATGCACCGCTATCTCTTAGATCCTGCCAAAGCTCACTAAAGAACCTTGAAAATAAAAAGCCGGTTCTTTCAAACCTGTAGCCCTCAAAGCCGACAACATAGATAAAGGATGAAAGAGCCACGATAATGGCAATAAAGATCATCCATACAAAGAACACGATAAGCTTTGACCAGATAATCTCATGTGCTGTAACGGGAAGAGTGTTTGTCACATATCCCTCATCCCCGAGCACGTGCTTTCTGAACCTCTCTATTATGATGAGGATTGTCACAACAGCCAGTGCCACAAATGAGCTGCTAAACAGAACATTTCCAACAAAGAAAAATGTCTTACAGATGACATTGTCATAATTATCGAGAATTGGAAGCAAATACTTTGCAACGATTGACAGTACAAGCGCCATGAGTGAAACCGGAACGATTGGTCTCGCCGTAGCCTTAAATTCATATTTAATCAGTCTACCGAGCATTTGAATACCTCCCTGAAAATCTTGTCAACACTCTTGCCTCTCTCTTCCCTTAACTCATCAACACCCGACTGAAGTTCTACCTTACCGTTATTAATGAAGATGACCTCGTCAAGAATTGACTCAACATCCGAGATAAGATGTGTTGAAATGATGATTGTCGCATTCTCGTTATAGTTGCCGAGAATTGTCTTTAAGATATAATCCCTTGTCGCAGGGTCAACGCCGCCGATTGGCTCGTCGAGAAGGTAAAGCTTTGCACGCCTGCTCATTGTGAGGATAAGCTGTACCTTTTCCTTTGTACCTTTAGAAAGGTTTTTAACGGGCTTTTTAACATCGATTCCAAGGTCGATGAGCATCTTTACTGCTGCCACCTCGTCAAAGTCCTCAAAGAAATCCTTATAGAACCTTACGAGCTCGTCAGCACTCATCCAGTCCGGGAATGCCAGCCTGTCGGGAAGGTAGGAAACAACCTTCTTTGTCTCTACTCCGATTTTCTTTCCGTCGATTAGAATCTCACCCTTTGTTGGCTTTAAAAGTCCGTTTGCTATCTTGATAAGTGTTGTCTTTCCACTTCCGTTAGGTCCTAAAAGTCCGACTATCCTTCCGCCCTCAAGCGTTATATTCACATCGTTAAGGGCTAATGTGTTTCCGTATTTTTTTGTAAGCCCCTTACATTCAAACAGTGCCATCTTGTTTTCCCTCCAGTTTGGTAATCATCTCAGCTGCCTCCTTAGGTGTGATGCCAAGCTCTGCGATTACCTTTAAAAAGCTTTTAATTTCCTCTTCTGCGAGCTTCTTCTTAGCCATAAGAATAAATTCCTCATCCTCCGTTACAAATCTTCCCGAGTTCCTCTCGGTCAGAACCAGTCCCTCACGCTCGAGCTCTCCCATTGCCCTTTGCATGGTGTTAGGGTTAACCCCCGCCTCCATTGCGAGGTCCCTTACTGATTTAAGTCTCTCACCAGGCTTTAGCTGCCCCGATACAATCATGACCTTTATCCTCTCTGCAATCTGAGAATAAATCGGCAGATCCTCATTATAAGTCCACTCCAATTTGCTGCTCCTTTCCTAAATTATTGTCCTTCGGTTAATTGCACGTTTAATTTGCCTTTTACCGCCCAATGCCATTAACCCGTGTAAATTGCATGTGTTATTAACCTGTGTTAATTGCACGTGTTATTAACGTATGTTATGTCCGCTGTCCTTCATCTGAATCATATCTGATTACTCCGGGACTTCATTTCGAAGTGTATCACTGTATTAGTGTATTAGTATCTTAATACAGTTATACACATTTGTCAACATAAAAAATGCAGGAAGTTTTATACCTCCTGCATCATATTAATTCATTTAATTTTGAGGCTTCTCAGATACTCCTTACGCTCATCGCTGACGCGGTAGCTTTCAATCGCCTTCTGGATTGATTTGTTGTGCACCCACTTACTTAGTCTCTTGTCCTCGATAACCTTAATGGTGCTCTCCCACTGCTTTGCAAGTGCCGTAGCCATGTACCAGGCAGCCATCATCCTGATGTAATAATCCTTTTCAGTATCACTCTGGCCCATAGGACATACCTTTATGACCTTTTCAAGGTGCTCTTCGTCAAACGCCTCATCGAGGTAGTTTGACATAAGCATGTCTATCGCAAACCTTACCGTATATGTCTTGTCATCCTCAATCCACTTATCAATTGACGGCATGAGCTTATCTTTATTCTTTGCAAAGGATTTTGGCAGAAGGCCGTCACTTGTAGCCCAGTTGTCTACATATGGCAGGAACTCCTCAACTTTCTTTAGGCACTCGTCATAGTCCTTCATGTTCTGGAGTATTCCCGCATGGAAGCCATTCTCCTCATAGTAGTAGTGAGGAAGGAGCTTAAGGAACTCATTGCAAAGGCCTGTATCCTTTTTAAGCCTCGTCGTAATCTTCTTCATCTCGGGGTTTCTCACGCCAACAAAGTGCTCATACGTAACCGTCGGAATGAGCTTTGCCGTAAAGTCGCGGTAGCCCTCGTCACAGTATGTATAAAGAAGCACCGGGAAATACATTGCGGCTAACTTATCCTCACTAAGTGCTGCATTGGCAGATGAAGTCGACGGCAGCTCGATGTGCCTTATTTCAATATCCTTATTGTATTTCCTATAAAGCTCAGATGCCTTTTTGCCAGCAGTAAATATTGCCTTGATGTCTGCCTTCTCGATAATCTTAGAAAGATCATTAGGCACTGCATTTGCGATGCTTGAATCATCAGCCCCCTCAATCTCGCACTCGGCAATCACGTCCCACATGGCGATCTTTTTATCGATGAGAAACTGCTTTCTCTCCTCCACGGTTTCAGGAAACTCCGTTCCAAAAAGCCTTGAAAGCACCCTCCACATCCTGTTCTGCGGATGACCGTAAAAGAAGCCCTGCTCTCTTGACTTTGGCGACGGGAAAGACCCAAGAATCAGCACCTTCGACTCCTCATTAAACACAGGCCCTATTGTATGTACAAGCTTTTCCATAATTACGCTCCTTAATTAGCTAAGTATCTAAAGAAATATTCCGTCACTATTATACACCGAATTCAAGGCATTGGCAGGCATATATGAAAGAATACATTAGAAAAATGGAGGAGACAGACACAGAAGAAAATAGAGTTAATGACAAAGATACATTAACATAATAGTCTATGTTATTTCTTCGTTATTTTTTTTATTTAAAGAGCTTGGTAATCCCCGATGATTTTATATACCTCAGTACTCGGGATAAACCCAACCGTATGAGGTTTTTTATTATCAGTTTTCAGGTATTCCTCAAGCTTTTTTGCGTTCTTTACAGCTGCCACCTGTAATGGTAGCAGCCTTTCGTATATGCCCTCCATTGATTTGGTATAACCTGGTATATACTTTTCTAGTTCCTTTATTACTTCGTCACTTGAACGATATTGTTTTGTGGAATAAAGAAAATGGCACAAATACCAAACTTCAAAGCACGGTGCCGACACAATAACGTTGATATTGTTACTGCAGGCTTTTTTATCCGCTATCGCAATCTGTTCATTCTTTATATCAAGAAAATCAGAATCAAGGACACAGTATGCCTTGTCCCCCATATCAGGTTGGAAATCAATTTCCTTCATTTCCCTGATAAGTTCAGAAATCATTCCCAGCGGATCAGTTGCCCTGCCTTTTGAAAAGCGTATTTGCACCTTTTTGCTGTTTAGCTGTTTAAAATACAGCCGTTCAGTTTTGTTTTTACCCTCTGTCGAAATCACAAATAAGCTCTTCCTGGTTCTATCATTGGTGTTTCGCTTCTTTGGTATGTAGCCATGATTCTTTAATCCCATAAGCCATCTCCCATTCCAAGATCAGGTACGGAACCATATCTGCCAAGCATATATGCTTTTCTTACATCCTCACGTGTTCTAGGCGAGAATTCATCCAGCGAATACAGCTCGGAAACACCCGCTTTCTGATTCTTCTCAACAAAATAAATCTGGTCTCTTCTTAATACATTCAGGTTAAGCAGTTCCATTGTATGTGTGGAGATAATAAGCTGAGCATTGTTTTTATTAACGTCCGGATTGTTAAAGAGCCCCACAAGATAGCACACAAGCATTGGATGAAGGCTTCGATCAAATTCATCGACACATACCGTCTCACCGGTTTCAAAAGCCTTTTTGAGAATCGGGCTCATAAAGAATATCTTCTGAGTACCCAGTGACTCAAGCTGCAGGTCAAGAGGATACGTTCCCTTGTTGCCTGACTCATCCTCTATCACATGTTTTGTTGTAATCTTGTATTCCTTTCCACGAATCTCCGTTTTCGTTCCAGGAGCGTTCGCAAATACAATCGGAGCACTTTCAACCGGGATATCCCTGCTTTCAAATTCATAATCGCAGATGTTAATGTCTGCTTCCTTAAGAATGTTATTGGTAAAGCGTCGTAATGAATTATCCGAATCAAGTTCAAACATGTCTCCCGTATAATTCAGGAAGTTCTCATAGTTTGTATCATAAGTATTGATGGAATTTGTAATCCACATCATCGGAACACGTGTTTCCTCGGCATTCCATGCAGTAGCAGTGGCAAGAAACAATTTGTTTTCTGTATTACGTTCAACCAGTGGTTTTAATTTTGTTTTCAACGCCTGATTGGTAAATGTATATACTTCATCGGAGTCTTCGTTTCTTTCAAATATGGTTGAAGGCCTCGACGAATTGTACACATACAGATACTCGGTGCAGATTTTTCTTATGTTGGCTGAGAAACCGTAAACATACTTTCTGCCATCCGCCATAAAGACAAACTCAAAGCTTGTCGGCTTTGCAGCAGATTCTGCATCGAACAAATACGGAACCATCATATAAAGCGGTTCGCCAACCTGCCTTATGTCAGATCTTCTCACGGTAATTATGGCCGCTGTTAATGCATGAAAAATGTTACTCTTACCGGCGGCATTTGCCCCAAAAACAGTGGCAACCTTAAGGACCTTATCCTTTCCGTACTCTTTAATATTATTTGGATGTAATTTGTCAGTTGAGCCCTCTAGCGACAACACGGTCCTTTCCTTAAAAGACCTGAAATTCTCAACCGAAAACTGTAATAACATATCTCCCCTCCTAATACTTAGAATATCTTCATTATAGCATTTCATCTGCTGTTTTCAACTCCAAAAGGCATTTTTTGTCATTTTTCGACATCTTTATCACTTTTAATATTGTTTTAAACTTTCAAAATCAAGTATTTAAAGATGCAACCACCAATTTTTAGCACAAAAAAGTGCAGCCCTTCGACTGCACTTTTGTTTTGTATTTGCGTATCCTGTTTTAGAGCCTTACTAAGGCAGATACGATTGCTATGATACCGCCGATAACCACAAGCGGAATAGCTATGAGTGCCATACCGATAAACGGTACTGCGAGGCAAGCCAGGAGAACATATCCGATAATCGAGAATGCCAGTCCCAGAAGCTTTCCTGCGAGCTTAAAGATAAAACCTGTAAGCTTGAAGCATAATGCAAGGATTCCTATTGTGATTAAAATATTAAGAAACATTTTTTACTCCTTCTTATAAAACACCATATCAGCAACTCTGTGCTGCCTACCCTGATCAGGGGATCTGCGGCGCCTTGGCATTGATATTTTTTTACCAATGTTCTTATTGGAGAATAGTGTAATCAATAATTATTAAAAGTCTGTGAACAGATAATTATCCGCTGATATAAAGAGAATAAACGAATTATTATCATTCAACCGGGAACTCAGCAACCTCTACGGCATCACCGACAAATACGTCATAAGCACAGAAGCTGTTGTATGCCTCGTTAATGTCACTATAGCTTAATGTTACGTTAAATTCCTTATCAATATCCGTTGCATATGCACCGAATTCTACAGAATAACGCTCTGCTGCCCTGCCTGCCACATCGCAGTCCATAGGTGTGATTTCAGTAAAATCGAGGTTCCACTGGTTGTAATAAGCCTTTTCACAGATTCTCCAGATTGCATCCTCAGGATCAACAACGTCAATGTCTCCGTGGCTTTCAGAGTCATAGTACCACATGTACTTGCATGTCCATTCATCTCCGTTCAACTCGGCGATGTAATAGAGCGAATCTCCGTCCGCAGGTATCTCGACATACCAGTAAATGTTGTCCTTGCCACCGCAGTAGTAGGTCGTATCGTCATTGTTTTTATATACGATTTCAATGCCGCCTGTCTGCTTTACGAGGTCTGTAAAGTACTGGTAGCGCTTGTCATAATTAAAGCTTATTGCGTTAATGAACGGGTCATCAGGGTCAAACTTCTCTGTGTAGTATGTGCAGCAGCTTGAGAATGACTCCTTCATGCTCTCAGTGGTGATGCGCCACTTCTCGTCCTTATCAACGATGTAGTTTCCAATGATGTGCCAGCCGTTCCAGTTAAAGTCAGTGCCAACCCAGTCATGGATGTCGCCTGTGCTTCCCTCATAGCCTGTTGCCCAGTAATAGTACTGGTCCTCACCGTTTACATTGATATAGAACGGACAGATTGAGTATCCCGGATACTTCTCCTCCCAGTAGCCCTGGCCGTACTTTGTGGCATCATCGGCACCTGCACCCTCAAGTACGATAACCTGGCTTGCAACATCAGAGATGTCAACGTCCTTATCGGTTACGCAGCTTACTGTAAATGTATACTGGTAATCCTCTGTTGCACCCTGGTAGAACCAGTTTGCCATGTGAGCTGTCTTCTTGCCATCAGGTGTATAGTAATACTCGCCGTCAAGCTCGAAGTTATAGTTTGTAAGGTATGCCGTATCGGAGTTCTCCCATACATAGTTCATACCTGAAATGTCAAGCATCTCGTCAGCCTGCTTAGCCCTTGCCGTCCACTCAACCTTATTGAGCGTGAACTGGATTTCTCCTATGCCGTCAGCATCCTCCCATCTGTAAACGATGTCCTTTGCCTTCTCCGGCTCAGTGAAGCGAAATCCCAGATAAGAATAGAGCGTATCAGCATCAACATCCTCCCACGGATTTGCAAGACCGATGCCTGTATTTGCAGGCTGGTTGTCGCTAGTGTCCTTTTTAGCCTTTGTTGTCTTCTCGACAGTCTCAGTCTTCTCTGAGCCATCGCCCGATGACTTCTTGCCGCAGCCTGCCATAGAGAAAATAAGCACAGCTACAAGTAAGAGCGCCAAAATTCTTTTCATAAGTTATTCCTCCGTTTTACTCATTAATGAAAAAATACCGCTATTTTTCATATATGTGCTCATTTTACCACAGTCTTCACGATTTGTCTTTGGAAACAACATTAAGGTTTTCTGTCATTGTAAAAGCCGGACACAATGGCCCGGCTTAACTCATGCATTATTTAACATCAAATGTGCAAATATTGTCTGACTATTTACGCATGTTGTTTGCAAATCCCATGGAGAATGTGCCCCCGTCACACGGAAAAATCCATGACGTATTTAGTCCTTCTTCTCTTCTTCCTTCTTCTCAGGCTCGAAGTTGATTCTCTCCTCCTCTATAACAAGCGGTCTCTTCATTACTCGCTGGTTAATCGTGAGGATATACTCTCCGATAAGTCCGATAAAGAAAATCTGTACCGATCCGAGGAAGAGCATTCCGATAAGAAGCGGTGCCATTCCTGCCGGGAAGCGGTCCCACCAGATAAGTTTCATAATGAGGTAAACTATTGCCACGATGATTGCGACAAACGAGCTTATCGCACCGATTACGGATGCAATCCTGAGGCCGATCTTTGTGTACGAGGTAATTGAAAGCATTGCCGCATCATAGAGTGTCCAGAAGTTGTTGCTTGAAAAACCCGAACGTCTCTTTGGCTGGTCATACTTGATTTCCTTATGCTTATATCCAAGCTCAGCCACGATTCCGCGAAGGAACGGTGTCGGGTCGTCAAGCTTTTTGAGTACCTCGATAAAGTCCCTGTCATAGAGGCCAAAGCCCGTAAACTGCTCAATCTGCTCACAGCTTGAGAACTTTCTTGCGAAGTGGTAGTACATCTTCTTCATCGCAAAGAGAAGCTTCGGGTCGCTTGATGTCTTCTTTACTCCGATGACAATCTTGTAGCCCTCCTCATATCCCTCGACAAAGTCCTTAATGAGCTCCGGTGAGTCCTGAAAATCGCATGCGATTGAAACCACTATGTCTCCGTCTGCCTGAAGCATTCCGTAGTAGGGTGAGTTAAACTGGCCAAAGTTCTTTACATTGAAGATGGCCTTCACATGCTCCTTGTCCTGTTTACATAACTCTCTAAGTCTCTCTCTTGTCTTATCCTTTGAGTCATTGTCGATGTAGAGGATGTCGAAGTCATACTTCTTGAGTATTTCCTGTGTGGTAAACTCATGTGTGATGGCATCGTGCATCGGTATTACGTTGTCTTCCTCGTTAAAGCACGGAACAACCATGCTTATTTTTTTCCTCATGCGGAATCCGCCTTTCGTGTTTCCTTTTATCTTAATGAACCCATGCCCCGTACGGGAAATCCTTATTGGAGCCGTCATTCATGAAATACTGTTTGCCGCCGTCGTTAATGGTTCCGACCATCATGCGGTGTGCCGAATCAAAGTAGTACCAGTGCTCACTGGTATCCTGGAACCATCCTGGTCCGTCTGCATAGCCGTTTTTCTTAAAATGGTACCAGTTTCCGAGAATCTGCTGCCAGCCTGTAACAGCCTCGCCTAATTCATTGTAATACTTAAGCTTGCTGCCCTCGTACCTGAACTCACCGTCGACCACCCTCGACTGTTCAAGGTCAAACACACTGACCCTTGTGCTATCAGACTCCGATACTGTCCTTGAGCCCTCGTTTCCAAGAGCCGAAACGGTAACCGTCATGTCATCATTTTCGGGATCACCGTATTCGTAGAGATTAAGCTCCGGCTCTGTGATTATTTTTGAAACAGTACCGTTGTAGGTTCCGGTTATCTTTACCCTGTAACGCTTTGCGCTCTTTACAGGCACCCATCTGAGTGTATTGGAGCTGTCAAGGTAAAAGCCATCCGGGGCCTTAAGCTTCATTGTCGGTGTATACTCAAGCCACAGTGTTCTATTTTTGTTGTCACCCTGGTTTGTGATAATCTTAAGATCGCTATTCGAAACAAAATTCGTGTTTGTTGTGAACGAATATCCGTTTTTTGCACCAAGCTCAAGTGTGTATGTGATTGTATCGCCAGTCGACCAGCTCTCATATGACTTTGAAGCAGACTGACTTATTATATCACAGTATGACGCATCTGTAATTACAATGCTTCTAAGTTCCCCGACATTGTTCCTGTCATAGCGGTAGTTGATGTTTACTCGGCTAATATTTGTGGTATTTGTTCCCGTCGAACCCGATGAGCCCGATCCCGGGGCCGCAGTCTGCACAACGCCGTTAACGGTCCACTGGCCTTCATTATTAACATAGTAGCCGTCAGGAGTTGTGGCATTACTCCACATTGCACCCTCGGGATAACCGTTACTATCGCCCTTATTGGGTTCAAGGTAATACCAGCGGTTTCCTATGTACTGCCAGCCCGTCATCATAACAGCCTGGGAATTAAAATAGTAATACCGTCCGTTTATCTGCTGCCATCCGTATACGAGCCTGCCAGAGGCATTCTTATAGCTCCATGTGCCGTTTGGGTTTGTAATCCACTGAGCCTGTGGATTAGACGACGGATTCTGCTGTGAGCCACCGCCTCCTCCGGTTGTGCCTCCGGGATTGCCTCCCGGCCCCGGTCCCGATGTTCCCGGTTGGTCTGGTCTTACAAGCTCATATGGAGGATTGAGGTTTGGGTTTCTCGAATGTGTCTTTGCAATATCGAGTGCTCCAACCGGGTTTTCTCCGTCATTATTAAAGTAATACTCGGCATTTGGTCCGGCACTTGCCCAGCCCTTTGCCATCTTTCCGGAGCTTGTGAGGAAATACCAGTTGTAATCATAGGCATACCAGCCCGTCCTCATCCTGAAAAACTCATCAAAGTTATAATAGCTTCCGTCAATCAGCTGCCATCCCGTAACGGTTCTTCCGTTTGATGGGGTAAAATAGTACCAGTAGCCGTTAATGAACTGCCAGCCTGTCACCCTAACTCCGTCAAAGTTTGAAAATGTCGCATAGGACGACGAGAAGCTGAACCTTCCGTATACGGTATTGTTTTCCTCGGGTTCAAATGATTCACCGTATTCAGCCCAGTCACTTGAATAGTAGGTCTGGCTGCTGTTTTTTGGAAGCGCCCTTATCTGAAACCTTGCCTCTCCTCCCGCTGCATAGGGCGACATGTCAAAGCTTGTCGAACTAGTCGATACGGAATAAGTGGTCCTTCCCTTTTCGTCATCGACACTTACCCTGATGTCATATGATGCCGCGCCGCTTACCTTATCCCATCTGATGGTATATTTTCCCGTTGTTACGGGAATCGGTGTCTTAAGTCTCTCCTTTGCAAACGCCGTCATAACAAAAAGCATGACAAAAACAAATGCCGTAAAGAGTATCCTTATGTTTTTATTTAAATATATCTTTCTCATAAGCCGATTATACCATTAATTATGTTTTTATTTATAAATATTTACTTACTCTTTTTTCGTAAATTGGGATTGTTTTAAACCAGGCTCATCCTGAATCAGGATAATTCCAACCGACTAAATTCCTCTCCCTGTTCCCAATAACATAGAAGCCGTATGTATGTGCCTGAAATTCTTAGCACGAAAAAACCGGCAGCATAAGCCACCGGTTTGATTTTCTTTGTAATGGCAGACATGGTCCCCCTATGGGACGCAATTCACTGCGTCTGTTTTTATAGCCCGCCCGTTTTTTTCGGCATTTACCTTTGCCTGTCATTTTCAGAATTTAC
>JAUNDA010000033.1:0-692 GCA_030526295.1 Eubacteriales bacterium | reverse complement strand
GTCCCTTGAGGGCTGAAAGTCCTGAAATCTCTGGCTTTGGCTCAGGCTTTACATAGTTAAAGCCACCTGTCGGCTCATCTATGTTAAAGTAGATGGTCGGGCAGTTTGCATCGCCATTCCAGCAGTGCTCAGTGTCAACATGATAGCACTTTCCATTAACCATCTTGTAAAGATGCTCAATGCTCGGATACTCTCCCGCCTCACGGAAGCCGTTCTCCTTAAGAAGCTCACGGTATTTGTTAACACCCTTTTCAGCCTCAAAGTCGCTGCCAAAGGTTACAGTGAAGCTAAACCACTCATCGCCCTCTTCGATTGTATAATCATATCCGCCACAGCTCCATACAGGGTACTGCGGAAGCTTTTCCCTAAAGAGGTTAAGCTCAGCCGCATCATTTTCCCTTGCAGCCTCCTCTTCATAAACGGCCTGCGGGAGCTTCTCTCCACATCCTGAGCAGAACTTAGTTCCTATTGTATTCTGCTTTCCGCACTTCGGGCACAGTGCACCCTCTGCAAGTGAAATCTCAGGAAGCTTTGCACCGCAGTGAGGACAGAACTTTTCGTCTGCAGAAACCGTCTCGTCACACTTAGGGCAAACCTTAATGTTTTTACCCATTGCCGTTGCATAGCCCTCCATTGCACTCTGAAGGCTTGCAAATGCACCGCCGAGCTCACTAGTTGATCTTGACGTCTCA
>JAUNDA010000116.1 GCA_030526295.1 Eubacteriales bacterium | reverse complement strand
TTAATGTCTGCTTTGTTTAAATGGAAGTACGGCTCAAATGTTCTTTATGACATCCCTAAGGCTTATTTCGTTTTCCATGGCAATACGGGCAATGTCGTCGTACTCGTATTTCTCCCTTCTTACGCCGTACCCCTCGGAAACCTTTTTCCTGACATCCCCGTAAACCGTGCTTACAGTCTCGGTTCTTCTTGTAAGTGTATAGCGCTTAAAGGTATTTTCCCTGATTCCGATTGTCGAGGTATTAAGGAAAATGAGGTTAACCATCCTTTCCTTATCCTCATCACGACACATGACTGAAAGCATGTGTCCCGGGCGTGATTTCTTCATCTGGATCGGAATCGTATATACGTCAAGGGCACCAGCCTTTAAAAGTTCCTCCTCAGCGTATCCCAGCTCTTCAGCAGTCATGTCGTCAATATTACAGCTAAGCTCTGTAACCGTTTCGTTGCTTCCCGGAGTTTTATTACATCCCGGAGTTTCGTTACAACCCTGCGTTTCGTTACTTCCCGCCTTTTCTCCGAGAATTACCCTTACGCAGTTAGCAGCCTCAAAATCCTTCTTGCCCATTCCGTAGCCTGTATTTTCAATAGCCATTACAGGCATGTCTCCAAAGCGGGTTGCAAAGGTCTTAAGAAGAGCGGCTCCTGTAGGCGTGCAGAGCTCTCCACGAACTTTTCCGCCGTATACGGGAATACCCTTAAGAATATGTGCAGTTGCAGGTGCAGGCACCGGAAGAATACCATGTGCACACCTTACCTGACCGCTTCCAACATGTACGGGAGAAACAATAACCTCATCAGGAGCAATACGCTCCATCAGCATGCAAAAAGCCGTAATATCAGCAACGGCATCCATTGTTCCAACCTCATGGAAATGAATCTCCGTTACAGGCACTCCGTGTACGTGGCTTTCCGCCTCAGCAATAAGCTTATATACATTGAGCGCATTTGCCTTTACGCTCTCAGATACATTGAGTCCCTCAATGATGTGCTCGATCTCATGCATGCCACTGTGGTGGTGATGGTGGTCATGGCTGTGTTCATGGTCGTGGTGATGTTCATGGTCGTGGCCGTGCTCACCATGGCAGTGACTATGGGTCTCGTGTGAGTGCGTATGTCCCTCGAAGTGTTCGTCACAGCACTCCTCTTCCTCACCGTTTACCTTAACAGTAACATGAGTTCCCGTGATTCCGCATTTAACTGACTCCTCAACAGTAAATGTAACACCCGGGATTCCGATAGCATTAAGTTCATTAACAGCCTCCTCCTTATCTGGAAGAAGCTCGAGAAGTGCAGCCGTGAGCATATCGCCCGCAGCACCCATATTGCAGTCTATGTAAAGTACCTTTTTCAAATTACTTTGCCTCCATATGATTAATCATGCTTGCAAGATATCCCGCGCCAAAGCCGTTATCGATGTTTACAACAGACACGCCGCTTGCGCAGGAATTCATCATGGACAAAAGTGCCGAGAGACCGTCAAACGAAGCACCATAGCCTACGCTTGTCGGTACTGCAATAACCGGGCAGTCGGCAAGACCGCCAATAACGCTTGCAAGTGCTCCCTCCATTCCTGCAATCGCAATTATTACGCTTGCATCCATTATCTCGTCAAGATGGCTTAAAAGACGGTGAAGTCCCGCCACGCCAACATCATAAAGCCTTACCGTTTCGTTACCAAGCGCCTCAAGTGTAAGCGCAGCCTCCTCGGCTACAGGGATGTCACTTGTTCCGCCTGTTGCAACTACAACCCTTCCTATACCGTCTGCCTTTGGAAGCTCTCCCGCAATTCCTATGCGTGCATCCTTATGGTAATCGATTTTTACTGATTCATTTATCTCTTCGGCATCCTCCTCTGAAAGCCTTGTGATGAGGATTGTCTTCTCACCGGACCTCTGCATCGCCTCGATTATTCCCTTTATCTGCTCCGGTGTTTTTCCAGCACCGTATATTACCTCTGCAGCTCCCTGTCTTAGTTTCCTGTGATTATCAATTTTAGCATAGCCAATGTCCTCAAACGGTTCCTTTTTAAGGATAAGCACGGCCTCATCAACGCTCATGCTGCCATTCCTCACCGCTTCAAGCACGGCCTTAATTTCTGTTTTCATATGTACTGATTCTTAGTCTCCTGAAATTGTTATCTTACTTCTAGGTCAAGCACCACAGTGCTGTAATACTTTTTAAGCTCACTTAATATTTCCTCCCTGTGGCTGAGTATCATATCAAGCTGTCCTGCCGGCACCTGAAGTTTTGCAGTATCTCCGACCATTCGTACCCTGAAATCTGTAAATCCGAGTGAGAATAGATAGGTTTCAGCTGTTTCCGTTGCAATCAGTTTTTCAGCAGTTATCTTCTCTCCCGTTCGGATTCTTGTTGCAAGACATGCATATGCGGGTTTATCCCAGGTGAAAAGTCCTGCTTCCCTTGAAAGCTCCCTTATCCTGTCCTTTGTAAGACCGCATATTCTTAGCGGTGAGAGCACCGAAAGCTCCTCTAGTGCCTTTACCCCCGGCCTGTCATTTATGTCATCCGAGGCATTCGTGCCATCAAGAAGCACTGTATAGCCATCCGAAAGGGCAGCCTTTTTTATAGCCTCAAATATTCTTCTCTTACAATAGTAGCATCTGTTTTGCGGGTTTGCAGTAACCAAATCATCACACAAAACATCAAGCTCAATTACCCTAATATCAGCTCCAAGCTCCTTTGCAAGCTTCAGCGCGTCCTCATATTCAAACTTCGGCTGGAACGCTGATTTTGCATAGTATGCCGTTACCCTTTTCGCATATCTTTTAGCCGCATAAAGAAGGTACGATGAATCAACGCCGCCTGAAAAGGCAATAGCTATTTCACTGTTAATAGTAAAAAATTCCTGTAAGTCCATATATAAATCCCTTCAGCCGCTTAATATTAGTAACTACACCACATATCGCGAGCATTAAAAATTCTATTTATAGTATCATGGCACTATGCTATGTTCAATACATTATCATGTTCTATCTTCTGAGACTATCTGCATCCAGTAAATAGGTGGCTCTGTTTATCATGCTATTCCTCACAAATTCAATTCACATTTCAACTTAATTCCGCTTCCTATTGTAATTCATTTTTTTATCGGATTTCAAGCGACATTTCGCCCTAATTCCGATTCGCTGTCCCTTTTCCCTCCTAAAAAAAGTGCTCCAGAATCTACCGTACAATCAAACAGTTAGATTTCTGGAAGCCCTTTAATTTAAAGAAATTTTTCAATAAGGGGCATGCAGCACCTCTGCAAGCACTGACATGAGTTTCGTAATGTCAACGGGTGTTGAAATGTCTTGGTAAATAGAAATAAAGAGGGGGGTGCATTATCAAACGTTTAACCATGGTTTGCACCCCCATAGTGTGATGGTGGAAATATGCAGGCAAACCGGAAGTTAAAAC
>JAUNDA010000032.1 GCA_030526295.1 Eubacteriales bacterium | reverse complement strand
CTTTTGACACTAATGTAATATTATACTAGGTAAACATAATTTAATCAATGCCACGGAATGCACAACTTTGTGTTGAATAACATGTATTTCATGTGTATAATTCGAGAAGCATGGGTGAAGATAATAAACTGACAAATGCAGAAGTGCGGAAAAGAGCGGCGTATGTAGCGCCAAATCCAAGGAGCAGAAGAAAGAGGGGACGTTCGAGAAGACGTAAGAGGTTTACTCCCCTCAAATTTTTGTGTGCACTTTTAATTCTTGCGCTTGTGCTTGGCGTAGCTGGTCTTGCATACATGTTCATATATGCAAACACGAGATTCCTGCCGCTTACATATATCGATAAGGTTTATGTCGGTGGACTTACGGCTGAAGAGGCTGATGCGACACTAACAGAATGCTACAGGCATCTAGACAATGCATTTACAATTGAGCGTAAGGACGGTCTTAAGGAGACACTTCTTCTTGATGAGGCCGGAGTAAAGAGACATTACGAGGGAATAACAGAGGCCATCAAATCGCAGGACGCCTTTGACCTCATAAGAAAGAGGGATGAGGAAAAGACCTTCGACCTTCCATACAACATCACAATCGATGATGAGGGAAGGATTATCGATATCCTTGAGAATTCGATTGTTAACCAGGAAGGAAATTACACGGTTCCAGGAAACGCATACTCAGAGATTAATAAATACACCGGACTTTATGAGATAAAGAAGGGTGTTACCGGCACACAGATTCGTCCGTCAGTTGCAGCCTACGAGGTTACAAGGGCAGTGAAGGAGGGCGGTCATGAGCTTAAACTCAGCGAGTCCTCATACGTGGAGCCAGAGGTTAAGCTTAATAATAAGGACCTTGCCTATTATACAGACAGGATGAATGCCCTTAATGAAATTCACATTAAGATTAACATGGGCGGTAATCCTCACGAGATTGTTGAAATCACAAACGAGGAGCTTAGGAAGATGGTTGATCCTGATTTCTGGACAACTGACGCTCCTGAAAAGGCTGTCGATAAGTCAAAGGTTGAAAGATATGTAAGAACACTTGCAGGAAGGTACAATACCGCAAATCCGGTGGGCTACAGATTCTTTACATCGATAACCGGTAAGAAGGAGCTTATTAACACAACGCTCGGCTGGACACTTGACGAGCCGGCAACTCTTTCAAGGCTTTATCCTGTAGTTGAGGCAGCAGTATTTAAGACCTTAAGAAATGAGGAGTTAAGCGATAAGGAAAAGAAGCCCGTGCTTGAGGCAATCTGGACACAGACCTGCAATTCACACGGTGAGAATGATTTCGGACCTACATATATCGAGGTATCGATTGCGGAGCAGAAGCTCAGATATGTTGAGAACGGCGAAATTAAGCTTGAGTCAGACGTTGTAACCGGACTTCAGAGGGCTAAGGACAGAAGGACTCCGACAGGCGTATTTACCACAAAGTCAAAGAGACTTGATAAGGACCTTACAGGATATAATCCTGACGGAACCATTTCGTACGTATCACATGTACAGTACTGGATGCCGTTTAACGGTAACATCGGTTTCCATGACGCATCATGGAGATGGAAATTCGGCGGAACAATCTATAAGTGGGACGGCTCACACGGCTGTATAAACATGCCGATACCAAAGGCGAAGGAGCTTTATTCCTATATCCAGAAGGGCATGACCGTTATCGTTTACGCTGGAACCGAGCCTGAGACGGATAGTGCGAAGAAGAGCAGCTAAGTTCAATCCTAAATCAATAATAAGCCTTTGGATTGAAATGATTAGATATAATAACAGAATATGAAAAGAAAAACTGCACGGTACCCAAAACCCGTGCAGTTTTTTTCTTGTAGTGTTATCCTGAAGCGAAATTGGAAATAGCAGAAAAGAAATGTTAGAAATTATGAATGCAGTCACTATGGGTTTCTGTATAAGTTTTGATTGCAGTTTTTAATGACAATGCAGTCAAAAATCTTTGATTCAACCTTTGTGACTGCACGGCGGTTGCTTATATACATGTAAAATGATGAAAAGGTTGATTTTTGACTGCACGGGGAATTATCTGATGCAGTCAAAATTCATATATTTGTCACTTTTAACTGCAAGGCCTCAAAAAAGTGCAGTCAAACTTTATGTTTTTTTATTGTGTGACTGCTTTTTGGTTTCTTCAGAGAAAATCGGTACATAATTATAAAAGATTCGTCAGAGAGACCTCGCTGAGCTAAACTTTGCTTAAGTGCGAATGGTCCTCCGACGAATCCGTTAGTTCGTTTCTATTTACTTATATTATCAGGTGTAGAAGAGGATATCCGTGTAATCCGGAATCGGCCAGTAGTCCTTTCCTACAAGACCCTCAAGTGTGTCAACAGCCTCGCGGAGTCTGTTCATTACAGGGATTACGTTCTTGTAGAGGTAATCGCCTGCAATAAGCGGGTCTGACGGCTCGTTCTTAAGAAGAGTCTCAAGCTCTGTCTTATTGTCATAGAGCTTTCCGAGGTTTTCCTCGATGTCTGATAAGATCTGCTTTTCAACCCTTGTACTAATCGGAGCAAGCTTTTCCTTCTTTACGATACCCTTTGCGAGCTCGTTTGAATACTCGAGGATTGCGGGGATGAATTCCTTATCGGACATCTGAATCATCGTCTTTGCCTCAATGTTAACTACCTTCACATACTCATTAAGGCCAATGAGCTTTCTTGAGATGATTTCCTCCCTGCAGAGGACTCCGTTTCTTTCAAGAAGCGCGATGTTCTTTTCATCATCGTAGTGGCTGTATGCCTCAGGAGTTGAAGGAATGTTGAGAAGGCCTCTCTTTTCAGCCTCGACAACCCACTCGTCTCCGTAACCGTTTCCGTTAAAGATGATTCTCTTATGTGCCTCAAGCTCCCTTTTTACAAGTGCGAAAGCAGCTGATTCAAAATCATTAGCGTTTTCAAGCTCGTCTGCAAAGCTTCCGAGTGCATCGGCAACGATTGTGTTGAGCATGAAGTTTGCACATGATACGTTTACGGATGAACCAGGCATTCTGAACTCGAACCTGTTACCTGTAAATGCAAACGGTGATGTACGATTTCTGTCTGTCTTGTCTGTCTTAAACTCAGGCATGTTCTCGGCAAGGTGTGAGTAGTGGCTCTTTGAGCTGCCAACCTCCTTACCGCTGATGATTGAATCAACGCACTCCTCAAGGTCTGTGCCGAGGAAGATGCTGATGATTGCTGGCGGTGCCTCGTCTCCTCCAAGACGGTTGTCGTTTGATGCCGTCGCACAAGAGATACGGAGAAGGTCCTGGTAATCGTCAACAGCCTTAATGGTTGCTGCAAGGAAGAGAAGGAATGAAAGGTTCTTCTCAGGCTCCTTGCCCGGCTTAAGAAGGTTGACGCCTGTATCTGTTGAAAGTGCCCAGTTGTTATGCTTACCTGAGCCGTTGATGCCCTTGAATGGTTTCTCGTGGAGAAGGCATACGAAGTCGTGCTTTAAAGCAGTCTTCTGCATGATGTCCATAACCATCTGGTTCTGGTCAGCTGCAACGTTTGCCCTTCCAAAAAGCGGAGCCATCTCGTGCTGGCACGGAGCAACCTCGTTGTGCTCTGTCTTTGAATAGATTCCGAGTGCCCAGAGCTCCTCGTTAAGCTCCTCCATATATGCCTTAACTCTGGGGCGGAGTGAACCATAGTAGTGGTTTTCGAGAATCTGTCCCTTTGGTGTCATTGCACCAAAGAGTGTCCTGCCTGTAAGGTTAAGGTCCTGCCTTAATGCGTAGTCCTCTTTGTTAATGAGGAAATATTCCTGCTCGCAGCCGACAGTTGGATAAACATATCTTGCATCGCTTCCAAGAAGCTTTAAGATTCTAAGGCTCTGCCTGTTAAGGACTGCCATTGAACGAAGAAGAGGAGTCTTCTTATCAAGAACGGCACCTGTATATGAGCAGAAGGCTGTCGGGATGCATAATGTCTTATCCCTTATGAAGGCATAAGAGGTTGGGTCCCATACAGTGTAGCCACGTCCCTCGAAGGTGGCTCTCATGCCGCCTGAAGGGAAGCTTGATGCATCGGCTTCACCCTTGATAAGGGCCTTTGGAGAAAATTCAAGAATCGGTTTTCCGTCTTTATCCATATCCAGAAATGACTCATGCTTTTCAGCTGTGATTCCGGTCATCGGCTGGAACCAGTGAGTATAGTGAGTCGCTCCCTTTTCGATAGCCCATTTCATCATTCCTGCAGCCACTTCCTCAGCGATCTGCTGGTCCATCGGAGCCCCCTCTTTTCTAATATCTTCAAGCTTTTTAAAAGTATCTTTGCTGAGGTATTTTTCCATCATTTCATCGTTGAATACCTCGGATCCGAATGTGTCAATAAACATCGAAAATCCTCCTTTCCCCTTAATAATTGTTATTGTTAATCGCCTACCGCATTAACATATACGGTGAACGAATTAAGAGCATTATAACTCGATAAGTACTCTGAGACAACACCTACCGAACGTTCAGACGCATGAACGAAGATGTTGTTTCCGATGTAAATGCCTGCATGGCCGTTTCTTGCACAGATGTCACCAGGTCTTAAATCCTTGAGTGAAACCTGGCCCTCCATACGGATGTACTCTGCAGATGTACGCGGCACTGTGATTCCTGCCTGCTTGTAGCAGTATTTTACAAGACCCGAGCAGTCGTAGCTGTCAGGACCGTTGCCGCCATATACATATTTCTTTCCAAGGCATGAAAGCGCTGCCTTTACGATTGCGATTCGTTTCTCGTTTGATGTCGGGATGTCGATATAGCTCTTTGTCGTGCAGTCAGACGCCAAGAGCCAGAGCTCCTTTGCGGCTGAGCCGTCGGAGGTATATCCGTTACCGAACCTGTTTGCGTTACATACTGCAACAAACCATGAGGTTCCCTTTGAATCGGTCTCGGACCTTAACATCTTGTAATAAGGTGCATGGATGTTGTCCTTATAGCCAAAGTCCTGCCATGAGCCGTCGCTAAGCTGAACGGAACCCTTTGCAACCTTTGAGCCGCCGTTTGAATGTGCGGGTGATATAAGTGAGAAATCAAGGCTTACCCTTGATGATGTGTCGTTCTTTCTGTTTTCTCCGACTGTTGTTGCCTGTGCCGTACTCTTGTCTGATGGCTTTTCTGTTACGGAATCAGCCTTTGTGATTGTGACTGTTGGGCCCTGTTTTGTTTCCTCAGTCTTTGTTTCAGTCTGGGTGGCTGTTCCCTCAGCAGTTTCCTTAAATGGAACAGGTGTGTCAACGATGACAACATCACTTACAGACGGATCTGTTGTAACGATGCTTGGTGCACTGGGAAGTGAAATGACAACCTCCTTTGGCCTCTCAATCTTTGGCTCGTCTGTTGGAACAAGGTCTGTGGGAGCGCTAGTTACAGAAGCTCCGCCCGGAATATCCGTTAACTGTGGTGCGTTGCCAATTGAACTGCCTGCAGCAGTATCTGCAGTTGGGGCATTCCCCTGCACGATTTCAGTAGGCTTGCTGTTTGAAGCACCGGGAGCATTAGAGGAAATTCCCGGCACGTCTGTCGGTGCGTTTGATGAGGCACCGGAAGTGATACCTGAAGAAACACCAGAAGTAACACCTGAAGTGGTGCCTGAGGATGAATCAGTCGGGGCACCGGTTGAACCTGAAGTATCAATTGTTCCGCCTGGAATATCCGTAATCTGTGATGATGAAGATGACGATGATGACGATGAAGGCGGTGCCATCGTGCCCTGTGATGAGCTGTCCCCTGGGAACGGAGCGATGATGCTCATTCCCTGTGAATCGGGAACACTATTAATAAGCTGTGGTGCACCTGTTGACTCGCTTCCCGTTGAACCGCCAAGCGAGGGAACCTCTGTAAATACCACAGCATATGAGTTAAAGCATAAGCATACCGTTAAAAGTATGCTTAATGCTGAAGTCTTCAGTTTTCCGAAATTAGACTTTCTCATGCATAACAGTTTAACATAATTAACATAAGTCTTTTTTTCTTTTTTCTTACGGAAAAAATATCATTTATGTAAACATAAGATTTTCACCTATTGGTCATTACATTCCGTGGCAGTGTGGGATATATTGGATATGCGGTTAAAAAGTCATGCCATCGGAAATCTGACTTTAAAGTCCGCCCTCATCATAAGCCGGATGGGGAAAGGTGTCACAGGCTTTAAAATTCCATCAGCATACCAGTAAATGTCAGAAGGCGAGCCTGCTTTAGGCCTATGCGATATGGAAAACAAAGCCTAATATTACAACTGAATATTCTTATTAAATCGACCAGAGGAAACTCCGTACACCATGGAAAAATTGGAAATAATCTGGTCGATTTTTGTTTTTGCATGTGATATAATGGCTCTATCTTTTTTTATGGGGGATAATGGCAATGCGTCTACTCGAGGACAAAATTAGACAGGACGGAAAAGTAAAAGAAGGTAACGTGCTTAAGGTTGACGGTTTTTTGAACCATCAGATAGATCCGATGCTCATGGAGGAGCTCGGAAGGGAATTCTACAGACTTTTTGCAGATTATAACGTAAACAAGATTCTTACAATCGAGTCTTCAGGCATAGCAATTGCCATCGAGGCAGCCAGATTCTTTAAGGCACCCCTCGTTTTTGCAAAGAAGGCAAAGACAAAGAACATAGACGGTGATGTTTGGAGTTCAGAGGTAATGAGCTTTACCCATGGAAAGGTTAACACAGTCATCGTTTCAAAAAAATATCTCGGACCTGAGGACAGGGTTCTTATCATAGACGATTTTCTTGCCAACGGAGCAGCTCTTAATGGTCTCATCGACATCTGCACACAGGCGGGAGCCGAAGTTGTGGGTTGCGGTATCGCAATCGAAAAGGGCTTCCAGCCAGGTGGAGCGGAGCTTAGAAATAGAGGCATAAGAGTGGAATCACTTGCCATTGTTGAGTCAATGGACGCATCTGACGGAAGTATCACCTTCAGACATTAATCCCACGAGTATGAAAATTTGGTGAAAAAGAATGCCCTGTCATTGAAATAAGGGCCTATTTGGTGTATTATAACATTTATGAAAATAGAACGAATCAGCGAAAATTCAATAAAATGCACACTTACCAGTTTTGATCTCAGTGTGCGCGACCTTAACATCAGCGAGCTGGCATATGGAACGGAAAAGGCTAAGAAGCTGTTTCAGGAAATGATGCACAGGGCAAGCAACGAGGTCGGCTTTGACCCCGAGGGCGGCCCAATCATGATTGAGGCAGTCCCATTTAAGGACTCGGTTGAACTGGTCATCACAAGAGTTGACGATCCGGAGGAACTCGATGCGAGATTCTCCAAATTCTCACCGGGACCCGGTTCAAAGAAGCAGGATAACGGAATGGGATGGCTCCACAAGCTCACAAATGAAATCCTTGAGGGAGCGTCAGGCTTCTTGCAGCAGCTTTCACAGGACCCTAATGGAAACACTCCCGGTAACGGAGTAAAGGTTTCAATCGGCGGACCTGAGCTCATTAAGGATATCCTCAAGGCAAAGACCTCTGATGCACAGGATGACAAAAACGAGGTTCCAAAGGAAACCTACAGGGCTGTATCCTTCCCGGACCTTGATGCATGTGTCGGCGGAGCAAAGGCAGCAGCCTTCTTCGAGGGAGAGAGTGTTCTTTATAAGAAGAGCAACACATCAAAGTATGTACTTCTCATAAAGGGTACAGAGGCAGACTATGACACCTTCGCAAAGGCCTGCAACGTGCTTGCAGAATATGGTGCAACAGTAGCCACATGTGAGGGAACAAAGGCCTACTACGATGAGCATTACGAGCTTATGGTTCAGTCACCTGCAATCGTAAAGCTTTCAGCAATTAAGTAATTATTAAAAAGGAGATATATAAAAATGGCAATTTCTAAGGATATGAAGATCGGAGAGCTTCTCCAGGTTAGCGAGCTTGTAGCACCTTGTCTTTTAAGAGCAGGTATGCACTGCCTCGGATGCCCTGCATCACAGGCTGAGACACTTGAGGAAGCATGCATGGTACACGGAATCGACTGCGATACACTCGTAGCACAGATCAACGAAATCCTCGCTGGAAAGTAATTAAAATCAAATATGAAAATGACAGAACCCATACCGGAGACGGTGTGGGTTCTTTTTAATGCATTAAAGAGCCAAGTATGGTATGATAAATAAGTTAAAGTCTGTTTAACAGAAAACCAGTCAGATAAGAGTATGAAAGAGAAAAATGTCATTAAAAACTTAATAATGGTGATAGCCGCGGTGGCTGCTGCCATCGTGCCTCTTTGTACGCTTTTTAAGGAGGGAGAGTATCTTTACTGGCAGATTACAAAGCCCTCGTTCTGGGATATGTGGGTTGAAATCGGCATATGGGGTGCAGTACTCATAGCGTCGTTTATGTTTATAAAAAACAAAAGGGTGCTTTTGGGAGTGGCAGGGCTTCTCATTCTTGCGGTTTCATACCTTCATTCAATGCTTTTGCCGGTGCTTTTGGCAACACTTTGGTTCCTTATCATCTGTTCCTTTGGAAGCTTCCTGACAGGGTGCTCCGTTACGGTTATTACTGCCGGTATACTCAGCGTCTTTGGCGCATGCAGGCCGCTTTCGCTTATGGTAACGGTAGGAGTAGCTGCTGTTTTATTTAATGTATTTAAGGCTTTGACAAGAAGGACCCGCGGGAACTCGAATGGAGCAAGAATAGGAAAAGAAAACGACTGTTTGAAACAAGACCTGGCGGAGGTTTCGGATAAAAAAACGTCGAATGACAGGAGAGACTGCATTTTTAGGGAGTTTGGCAATTGTAGTGCGGAATTAACCGGTAAGGAAAGACAGCTTGCAGTTGTAACTTTCATAGTGGTGCTGCTTTCGATTCTTACACAGATTGCAAGGTCAAACTGGTCCATCGATTTTGATTCACTTTGGTATGGCCTCAGGAGCAGCTACATTCTTTCTCCCAATGGTTCGATATTTGAAGACCTCAAGCTGGTGGGTGTCGTTTATACATACCCGAAGGGCTTTGAAATAATCACCCTTCCGTTATCGGGCTTTGCTTCGTATGCATATATCCCAGTTTTCAATATGATGATTTTCCTGCTTTCATTAAAGGAGACCTACCGTCTGGCGGGACACTTTACTGACAGGACAGGAAGCCTTATTGCGTGTATGATTACGGCTGTGATTCCTGGAATTGTAGGAATGACACTAACTGCAAAGGCAGACATCATCACCTGGTACCTGCAGCTTGTGATTCTAGAGAGGTTCTTTAGCCTTACGGAGACTGAGGAAGGAAGAACCAATAAGCTTTTTGAAATCATCGCGGCATACTTACTAAGCCTTTCGATGAAGCCGACCTCGATTGTTTTTTCAACTGTCATCTGCTTTATGATGCTTGTGTTTGTGCTTGTTACAAGGACGAGGATAAGCGGTAAACCTGCATTCAAATATGTGGCTGAGCTTATACTTGGTGCTGGTGCGTTTGCAGTGGTTACCTTAAGGACTTTCCTTCTCACGGGTCTTCCGTTTACAAGCGTGTTTACTGGAATTCTCACAAAGCTTGGATTTAAATTAAAGTATCCGTATGCTGTGAGCAGCATACCGCAGAACTATCAGGATGAGTCTGTGCTCATCGTGCTCATAAAGCGAATTATAAAGATGCTCATATATCCACTCGGTGATGACATGGATCATGTGATTATCGCGTGGGGCACGGGAATCATGCTGGTGCTCCTCGTAATCATTGCGTTGGGGCTTTTAATGGGCTCGTTGCAGAGCGAGGAGAATCCGTCCGGAAGTCCGAGAGGAGTTTTTCCGACGGGTCGGACTCCGGCGGTTCGACGAGCAGATTCGCAGGAGTTTCAGTCAGGCGAGGAGAATCCACTCAGATGTCAGGGAGAAGCCTTTTCGATGGGGCAGACTTCGGCGGTTCGACGAGCAAATGTGCAGGAAACCCAGTCAGGCGAGGAGAATCCACTCAGAGGTCCGAGAGGAGTTTTTCCGACGGATCGGACCTTGATGGTTCGACGAGCCGTCCCAGCGATGTTCGTATTCATCCCGTTTGTAATCGTGAACCTCGTGTCGCTTTCGATGCTCTACCAGGTCGATGGCAATTACTTCATGCTTCTATATTCGGTAATCATCATACTCGGATGTGCGTTCATGGTCAGGGGCAGGCTCTCATATGCGGTTATCGGTGTTATGACGGCGCTCGCATTTTTCTTTATGACGCTTACTAACTGGGCCTCTGGGGTTGAGTTCACACCGATTGAGGTAAACAGGGGATACTACGATTATGATGCATATTACAGGGGAGTTTTGTCAGCTGAGGACGGAAGAATCTATGACTTCCTCGAGGAGAACCCTGAGGCAAGGGTAATGGTATTTGCAGACCACCCTGACGGACTTCACTTTAAGTGTATAACAGAGTCCTTTAACGACTGCCTTAGTCCATGGGGTAATGATGAAATCACAAGGGACAGTGCAGCATTTTATGAGTATCTTAAGGCAGCAGAGTTTGACTATATTTACATAGATGCCGGATATGTCAGGGAATGGCAGGTAGCCGCTGAAATCCTTAATGGAATAAGGATAAGTGAGGTAATGTCCGAGGGAGAAAATGTACTCGCGACTTTCTGATTTTAATGGTATAATATGTTATTAGGATTATTGGCGCATTTGCCAAAAAAGCAAAAGCGGTCTAAACCGCAAGTAGTAACGGGGGTAAATTACTATGAGTGAAAAGGATGTAAAGAAGGTTCTTTTATGCCAGAGAATCACTACAGTTTGCAGCGTGCTTTCATTTGTATGCATGCTCATTATCGCAATTGCAATCGTTTCAATCGTTCCGAAGGTAAACGAGGTGGTAACTAATGCCAATACTGCAGTTGTTCAGGCAGAGGAACTTGTTGAAACAGGAAATGATGTTGTAAAGCAGATTGATAAGCTTCTTCCATCACTTGAGGAGGCATCAGACAGCATTTCAGCCGTTTCAAAGTCTATTCAGGATGAAGGACTTGCCAAGCTCTATGAGTCACTCGATAATCTCAACAAGATTGACATCAAGACTCTCAATAACTCAATCGAAAGTCTCAACAACGTCGTATCACCGCTTGCAAGCCTTTTCGGTAAGTCGAAATGAGATATTCTTCGCAAAGAAGAAATAAGGAAAGTAAATTAACAGAGGTACTGTATTTTGCACTCGCTGCAGCAGGACTTCTGTTTTTGGCGTTATATATATACAAGGCAACGGCCGATGTTGTATGGTCCGATTACATAAGGCTCATCAATGAATACATCCCCGAGGTGGGAAAATTCTCAAAGCTTTTTGTGCCTGATGTACTTACCCGTACACCGCTTACATATGCGGCAAGACTCATTAACGTGAGAAGCTTTAGCTATTCGGTAACGTTTGACAGGATACTCACTCTTATTGGGATCGCAATGATAACCGGTACCATAGTCGAGTACTCGATAAGGTACAGGATTAAGCCCTGGTGGTACCTTATGTTTATGATAATCATCTTCTCGCTTAACAAGTGGGAGATTATCATTAACGGAACCGCGTGGCCGCATATGGTTGCAATCGGACTCTTTTTCATTAACTATTCGCTTTTTGATAAGATCTGGACAGGAGAGGCATCGGCACTTACTGAGCTTACGGCATGTGTGATGCCATTTGCACTCCTTCTCGTAGCAGGTGAATATATCGCAAGCTATGCCGTTACGATGATTATCGTTTCATTCTTTGGCTCGATAATCGGAGGTGCCGTAAACAAGGTTTCAAAGAGAACGCAGAGCATTTTCCTGAGGATTTGCATCTGTACCGCGGTGGCGCTCCTCATTTACCTTATTTCAAGGCACTTTGCCGTATGGGAGCATGCGGGAACAACGGACATCACGATTTTTGAAATCATGAAGAAGGTGCCGACATACCTTCCGAAGTTCTTTTTAAAGACACTTGCGGGCTCGGTAATAGGACAGGAGACTGCGGTAAGGTTTGGCATTTCGGACATTGCCCTCTATATGATAGGAGCAGGACTCCTCGTAACATACGTGCTTTCGTTTGTATGGTTCCTTAAGACGGAGATGGGTGAGAGGACTATCTTCCCGATGCTTCTTCTTATCTCGGGCTTTATGAACCATCTCATCATCACATATGCGAGATGGAGCTTCCTTTCGGAAAGCTATGCGATGTCAAGCCGTTACGGCGGACAGTTTATGATTGGACTTCTCGGCATTGCCATCATGGCGGCACTCTATAAGAAGCCCGTCAGAATGTACAGAAGGCGTGAGGCAAACAGACTCGACAAAGTGGTAAGGATTTTCATCTGCCTCACATGCGTGATGATCGTGGCAGGCATGATTGTTACGACAGCCGATGAAATCGTAAAGGCAAAGTACAGAAAACAGAACTTCGTGCATATGCAGGAGGTTATGGTAAATTATGAGAATTATACCGAGGAGGAGCTTTGCAAGACCTTTGAGTGGCACAAGGACCCCGCGGTACTCTATAACGCAATTGAGATTTTAAAGAAAAACAGACTTAATGTCTTTGCACCTTAAGACAAGTGGAGAGAAAATATGAAGGTTGTAATACTTGCAGGCGGATATGGAACAAGAATAAGTGAGGAGAGTATCTATAAGCCAAAGCCGATGGTTGAAATCGGTGGAAAGCCGATACTCTGGCACATCATGAAATATTACTCATCATTCGGTTTTGATGAGTTTATCATCTGTGCCGGCTACAAGCAGTACGTTATTAAGGAGTACTTTGCAGACTACTTCCTCCATAACTCGGATGTAACGTTTGACCTTAAGAAAAACGAGATGATCGTCCATAACAATAACTCCGAAAATTGGAGGGTTACAATCATTGACACCGGCCTCAACACAATGACAGGCGGCAGGGTAGAGAGGATTAAGCCATATGTCGAGGGTGAGAGATTCATGCTCACCTACGGAGACGGAGTATCTGATGTTGACCTCAATGCACTGCTTAAGTTCCATGAGGAAAGCGGCAAGGCAGTTACCATCACAATGGCAAACATCAGCCAGATGAAGGGACTTATGGAGGTTGACGAGAATGGAATCGTAAAGAGCTTTAGGGAGAAGGAGGAGAAGGACGGCTCGCTCATTAACGGCGGATACATGGTAATGGAGCCTGAAATCTTTAACTACCTCCACGGTGATTCCACAATCCTCGAGCAGGATCCGTTCAAGAATCTCGTAAATGACGGTCAGATGGCAGGATACATCCATCCGGGCTTCTGGCAGTGCATGGATACAACCAGGGAGAAGGAACTTCTCGAAAAGCTGTGGGCATCGGGAGATGCACCATGGAAGAAATGGTAAGCGATGAATTATAAAGAGTTAGCCGAATTTTATAAAGGAAAGAAGGTATTCCTCACGGGTCATACCGGCTTTAAGGGAAGCTACATGTGCCTGCTGCTCTCAAGGATGGGGGCAGAGGTTACGGGCTATGCGCTGGAGCCGAATACGGAGCCGGATCTGTTCTCACGCGTGCTTGGTATCGTAAACGGGCGAGACGAATCCACTCAGAGGTCCGAGAGGAGTTTTTCCGACGGGTCGGAACTTTATGGTTCGGCGAGCCCGGTAGTTAACGATGCAGTGGCAGGGAGAGACGAATCCGCTCAGAGGTTCGGGAAGAGTCTTTGCAACGAGGAGAAGCTTGATGGTTCGGCGAGCCCGGTAGTTAACGAGGCAGTGGCAGAGCGAGACGAATCCGCTCAGAGGTCCGGGAAGGGACTTTCCAACGAGGCAGAGGTTGATGGTTCGGTGAGCCCGGTAGAAAATGTGGCAAATGCAGTGCGAGGAGAATCTCCTCAGAAGTCCGAGAGGAGTTTTTCCGACGGGTCGGACTCTGAGAGTTCGACGAGCACGCTTAGAAGTATCATCGGCGACGTCCGTGACTTCGAGGCCATGAAGGCCGCATATGCGGAGTGTGACCCAGACATCGTAATCCATATGGCAGCTCAGCCAATCGTCAGGGAGTCTTACAGGATTCCGCGTGAGACATATGAGATAAACGTAATGGGAACCGTTAACCTCATGGAGTGCGTGAGGACGCTTGGTACGAAGAGGGTATCGGTACTTAACGTAACAACAGACAAGGTCTACCTCAACGAGGAGAAAAAGGACTACAGGTATAAAGAGGATGACAAGCTCGACGGCTTCGACCCATATTCGAATTCAAAGAGTTGCTCGGAGCTTGTGACACATAGCTTTAAGAACTCGTTCTTTGCGGGAAGTGACTGTGAGGTCAGAATCTCGACAGCAAGGGCCGGCAATGTAATCGGTGGCGGCGACTGGGCAAAGGACAGAATCATCCCCGACTGCACGAGGGCATACCTTAAGGGTGAGAGCGTCACGGTAAGGAATCCGTATTCGGTTAGACCCTACCAGCATGTGCTTGAGCCGCTTTTTGTGTACCTCACGATTGCAATGGAGCAGTACAGGGATGCAGCAAAGCAGGACTGGTACAACGTGGGACCTGACAGAAGCGACTGCGTGACAACAGGAGAGCTTTGCGATCTCTTTAAGAAATACGCAGACGGCTTCACATGGATAGACAAATCGGAGAAGAATGCACCGCATGAGGCAGGGCTTTTAATGCTCGAGAATGCGAAAATAAAGGAAGTCTTTGGATGGAAACCCGTATGGCACATCGACAAGGCCGTAAAGGCTTGTGCCGACTATGCGACGGCATTAAGGGTAAGCACAGAGGCAGCAGACAAAGAATTATTACATCAATTAGAGGTTTACATAAATGAAATCTGAACAGGAAGCAAGAGCCGAAATTCTTAAGGCAGTGGCAGAGTACTGTGATACATACCACAGACCGAAGGAGTATAAGGAGGGTGACAGGATCCCGTATGCCGGAAGGGTATATGATAAGGATGAGATGGTTAACCTCGTTGATTCCTCGCTTGAGTTCTGGCTCACAATGGGAAGGTATACTGACGAATTCGAAAAGGGTCTCGGGGAGTTCCTCGGGGTTAAGTTCGTGCATGCGGTAAACTCCGGTTCATCCGCAAACCTCCTCGCCTTCATGACACTCACATCACCGCTTCTCGGGGAGAGAAGGGTTAAGAAGGGTGACGAGGTGATTACGGTTGCGGCAGGCTTCCCGACAACAATCACACCAATCATAAACTTCGGCGCAGTTCCGGTATTCGTGGACGTAAAGCCTGACACATTAAACATTGACGAGACAATGCTAGAGGAGGCATATAGCGACAAATGTAAGGCCGTAATGGTTGCGCATACACTCGGAAATACCTTTAACATTAAGGCAGTTAAGGAATTCTGCGAGAAGCATAACCTGTGGCTAGTCGAGGATAACTGTGACTCACTTGGCTCAAGGTACTGCCTTGACGGAGAATGGGGCTACACCGGAACCTTCGGCGACATCGGAACATCGAGCTTCTACCCGCCGCACCACATGACGATGGGCGAGGGCGGAGCTGTTTACACAAATAACCCGCTTCTTAGTAGGATTGCGCTTTCAATAAGGGACTGGGGCAGGGACTGCATCTGTAAGTCAGGTCACGACAACATGTGCGGACACCGCTTCGACGGACAGTTTGGAACATTGCCGCTAGGATATGACCACAAGTACGTATACTCACACATGGGCTATAACCTTGGCATCACTGACATGCAGGCGGCTGTGGGATGTGCACAGCTAAAAAAGCTCCCGGGCTTTACAGAGGCAAGAAAGCACAACAGGGCATTTCTTTATGAGCTTCTTAAGGACGTAGAGGGAATCACAATCAGCGAGCCCGAGGCTAATTCGGACCCGTCTTGGTTTGGCTTTGCGATTACGCTTGATAAAGGCATTGACAGGGCCAGGGTAATAAGACAGATAGAGGATAACGGAGTTCAGACAAGACTCCTCTTTGCAGGTAACTTCCTAAGGCAGCCTGCGTTCATCTCGCTTAAGGATGACATAGAGTACAGGGTAGTCGGGGAACTTACAAATACGGACAACATCATGGAGCATACCTTCTGGGTAGGAGTATACCCGGGAATGACCGACGAGAAGCTCAGTGTGATGGCAAAAGTAATTAAGGAAGCAGTGAGAGGCTAAATGGCAGACAAGGCTTTAACGGATTTTGAAAAATTAAAAAAGGCCCAGGATGCAAACCTCCTAATATTAGAGGAAATCGACCGCCTCTGCAGGCTCCATGGCATCACATACCTTCTCGATTCGGGAACATTAATTGGAGCCGTAAGGCACGAGGGCTTTATTCCGTGGGATGATGATGTTGACATTGCCTTTACAAGGGAAAACTGGGAGAGGTTTAAGGCTTTTAGCCATGAGCTAAAAAGCGGCTTTTCACTTCTTTTACCGGAGGACTTTGCAGGCGGTACCAGGTTTTTTGATTTTACGCCGCGTGTAATCTTTGATAAATCGATAAGGAGCATGGGCGGGGGCCTCGGCTTTTATAAGGGAGAAGAGGCAGCAAATTACTACGAGGGAAGGCTTAACCATCTCTGGGTGGACATCTTCATTCTCGATAACGACCCGGACAGCGCCCTTTTGGGAAAGATTGCGAGGCTAAAGCTAAAGGCTCTTTACGGAATGGCAATGCATTACCGCTTTGAACTTGACATGGATAAATATAAGGGTATGGAAAAGCTTTTTGTCATGACCCTTAGTCTAATGGGAAGGCTTGTAAGCATGCCGCGGATTTTCAAAATGTATGAAAAGACCTCGGTATGGTTTAATAAAAATAAAACTAAGAAGCTCTATTATTCTAACTACCAGCCAGACTGGCTTCACTGCAGTGTGGAAAGGGAGTGGAGTGAGAGTGCCATTGAGAGAAGCTTTGAGGGAAAGAGGTTCATGTGCCCGAAGGATTCTGAAAGCGTTCTTACAATGCTTTATGGTGACTACATGAAGCTTCCGCCTGAGGAAAAGAGGGTGCCGACACACTCTGAGGATATAGAGATACTTGAGTAAAAAGATGGAAGATAACAGGTTAGTAAGTTTAATAATTTCTGTTTACAACGAAGAACAGGGAATCGAACAGTTTTATTCGGTTACAAAAGAAATAGTTGAGAAAATTGAGGGCTATTCCTTTGAGTTTGTGTTTGTAAATGACGGAAGTGCAGATAAGTCCCAGGAGCTTATCGACGGCTTTAAGGGAAGTGACAGGGTGAGCCTTAAAAGAATCGAATTCTCACGTAACTTCGGACATGAGGCTGCGATGTGTGCGGGACTTGACTATGCCTCGGGTGATTATCTCATCTTTATGGATGCAGACCTGCAGCACCCGCCGGCACTCATTCCAAAAATCCTCGGTAAGTTCTCCGAGGGCGCCGAGTGCATAAGCATGGTCCGCACAAAGAATGAGACAGCAGGACTCATTAAGAATATCACATCGTCACTTTTCTACGGACTTATAAATAAGCTTTCCGTTATGAAGCTTGAACCGGGTGCTTCTGATTTCTTTGCAATTTCAAAAAGACCTGCCGAGGTTTTAAGGAACAATTACCGCGAGAAGATCCGCTTCATGCGCGGCTTTGTCCAGAACATCGGCTTTAACAAGGCCATTATCGAATATGAGGCAGCAAAGAGGGTAGCGGGTGAAAGCCATTACAGCCTTAAAAAGCTATGGAGGCTTTCAATGGATACAATCGTATGCTTTTCGGACATTCCGCTTAAGGCTGGAACCTTTGCATCTGTTATATCTGCGCTCATCGGCTTCATACTTATCATATATACACTCTTTACAAGACAGGGGGCACCGAGCGGCTATGCCACAATCGTCATAGTGCTCTGCTTTATGTTTGCGGTGCTCTTTTTACTTCTTGGAATCATCGGCCAGTACATAGCAGTCATTTACAATGAGATGAAGGACAGACCGATTTACATACTTAAGGATATAAGATGAATTACAGAATAGATGCAATGAGTCTTCGTGACGGCACACTCGTAATAGAGGGATGGGCTGTCGGTGAGGACAACAATCTCGTAGACATTTCAATGGTTTCCACTGATGGAAGCCCGATTCAGTGTACCGCAGTTGAGCGAGACAGGGCCGATGTTGAAAAGCAGTTCGGTGCTCCGCACATGTGCGGTTTTACGGTTGCCGTTAAGTGGGATGACAGGGATAAGGACGGTTATCTCGTGCTTGACGATGGAAAAACAAAAAGAAAAATCCGTGTTAACGAGTCAAAGGTAAAGCAGAAGAATTCAATCAGGACAAAGAGGACCGAAAAGCTTCTGGCCCTCTGCCATTTTGAAACGCTTCAGGTGGCCTGGGACTTTTATAAGGAAAACGGACTCAGGGCACTTTGGAAGAAGGCAATCCACAAGATTAAAAAGATTGATGAGGATTATGACTACCCCGAGTGGGAGGTAAAGACAAGAATAAGCGAGGAGACACTCGAGGCACAGAGGAATACCAAATTTGAGGTAAGCCCGCTCATCTCAGTGGTTATCCCGGCATACAAGACACCTGAAAACTATTTAAGGATGCTTTATGATTCATTCCTTAAGCAGACATACCAGAACTTTGAGGTTGTGGTGGCTGACGGTTCGGGTGATTATAAGGGTGTAAGGAAGGTTACTGAGGAATACAGTACCAAGTATCCTGGCAGGTTTAACCTCGTTGATTTAAAGGGAAACCTTGGAATAGCTGATAATACAAATGCGGGACTTGAGGCTGCAAGGGGTGATTTCATAGCCCTCTGTGACCATGACGACGAGCTTCCGCCTGATGCACTCTTTAATGTTGTTGAGGCGATTAATGCACATCCCGAGGCACAGTTCATCTATACTGATGAGGATAAGATCGACTTTGACGGTGAGGCAGTTTTCGAGCCGCACTTTAAATCAGACTTTAACCCCGAGCTTCTTACAAGCGTTAATTACATCTGCCACCTTTCAGTAATCAGAAGGGATCTTTTAAAGAAGGTCGGCGGCTTCAGGAAGGAATTTGACGGGGCACAGGACTACGACTTCTTCCTTAGATGTACAGAGGAGGCCGTAAGGGGCGAGGTACCGAGCGAGGAGGCACTTAAATCAGGAAGGTTTACATCTGAAAGGGTTATCCACGTGCCAAAGATTTCATACCACTGGAGATACCACAAGGGCTCGACGGCAGAAAATCCTGAATCAAAGCTTTACGCCTTTGAGGCAGGCATTAAGGCCATCAAGGCGCACTACGAGAGGACAGGCGTTAAATATAAGGATGTTTTAAAGGGAGTGACATACGGTTACTACCATACAACGTTTGATGACATTGACAGGAAGGTAAGCATCATCATCCCGAATAAGGACCATACGGATGACCTTGACAAGTGCATCAAGTCTGTAAAGCTCCTTTCAACACACAAAAACATCGAGTTCATCATCGTGGAGAATAACTCAACGCTTGATGAGACCTGGGAATATTATAAGGAAATCGAGAAGGAAAGTGACATTAAGGTTGTAAGGTGGGAGAAGGAATTTAACTACTCAGCAATCAACAACTTCGGTGCGACCTTTGCAACGGGAGACGTTTTGCTTCTTCTTAATAATGACATTGAGCTTATTGCACCAGATTCAATTTCGGAGATGCTTAATTACGTAATGAGGCCTGAAATCGGAATTGTGGGTGCAAGGCTTAATTACGGCGATGACACAATCCAGCATGCGGGCGTTGTCATAGGACTAGGCGGAATCGCAGGAGCCACGTTTGTCGGACTTCACGAAAAGGAAAATTCCTACATGCACCGCATGATGTGCACACAGGATTACAGCGCCGTTACGGCAGCGTGCCTTATGATAAGGAAGGAAGTCTTTGACAGTGTCGGCGGTCTTGACACTGACCTTGCCGTTGCCTTTAATGACATTGACCTTTGCATGAAGGTTAGGACACTTGGGCTTCGGGTGGTTTATGACCCGTATTCGGTATGGCACCACTACGAGTCAAAGTCGAGGGGTCTAGAGGACACACCTGAAAAGGTTAAGAGATTTAACGGCGAAATTGCCGTATTTGCAAAGAAATGGGGAGAGATTGTAAATAAGGGAGACCCGTACTACAACCCTAACCTGACGCTAAGAAAGGCGAACTTTGCACTGCGTGACCTCACAAAGGAAAAGATAGGAGAGCCCTATAATCTTGAGCTAAATGTTGAAGAACAGCTTAAGGAAGTCCTTCGTGAAAAGCAGAAAAGAGAAAGAAGTTTCTGATTCATCTTAAGAATAAAGAAATATACATTTAAAAGTACTGTGGTAAAATAAAGCACTATGATACGAAATAATCAGGGTAAATTAAATGTTCTGCACGTGATGCTTGATGCGGTTGTGACTGCATTCAGCTACTTCGTTGCATGGCTCCTTGTGATATATCTCGGGATAGGTTCCGGGGCAGGAACAGGTACGCTTGGTGCCGATATCTATTTCGGCGCACTGCTCATCATCATCCCGTTATATCTCATCCTTTATGGTGCTTTCGGACTTTACCTCCCGAAGCGAGTGGAGTCAAGGCGCGCCGAGTTTAGAAGGATACTCAGGGCTAACCTCGTAGGACTTGCAATAATCGTATTCGTTCTTTTCGCGGGAAGAAACATAGGTAACATCGGACCGTACCTCAGGAACTTCTCGACAAGAATGATTCTCGCATTCTTCGTACTTAACAATGTCTTTGAGTACAGCTTCAGGTTTGCAATTAGGACGGTACTCAGAACCGCGAGAAAGCAGGGCTACAACCAGAAGAACATCCTGCTTGTCGGATACTCGGATGCGGCAGAGGGCTTTATTGACAGGTGTATCGCCAATCCCGAATGGGGCTATAAGATTTTCGGCATCCTTTCCGATTCAAAGGAGGGCGGCTACAAATACAGAAACGTATCCGTTGTCGGCGGAATAAGCGAGCTCGAGGGCTGCCTTAAGGACAATGACTTCGACGAGATAGCAGTAACGCTTCCACTCGATAAGTACACGCTCCTTAAGCCGGTTGTAAATACCTGCGAGAAATCGGGAGTTCATACAAAATTCGTTCCCGACTACGGCAGGGTGCTTCCGACAATTCCGTACACGGAGGACCTCGAGGGACTGCCGGTCATTAACATCAGGCACGTGCCGCTCACAAGACCAATCAACAGGTTTATGAAGAGGGCAATGGACATTGCGGGCTCAGGGGCAATGCTTCTCGTTTTATCACCCGTTATGCTCGTGGTTGCTATTATCATCAAGTGTACTGACAAGGGTCCGGTGCTTTACTCACAGGAGAGGGTCGGACTTCACAACAAGCCCTTTAAGATGTACAAGTTCAGGTCAATGTTCGTTCAGCCGCCTGAGGACGGTGACACAATCTGGACGGTTAAGAACGATCCGAGGGTTACACCAATCGGAAGGATAATAAGAAAAACAAACATCGATGAGCTTCCCCAGCTTATCAATATTTTAAGGGGAGACATGAGCCTTGTGGGACCTAGGCCCGAGAGACCTCATTTCGTTGAGAAGTTTAAGGAGGAAATCCCGCGTTACATGATAAAGCACCAGGTAAGACCGGGTCTTACGGGCTGGGCTCAGGTAAACGGCTTAAGGGGAGACACATCAATAGAGAAGCGTATAGAATACGATCTTTATTACATAGAAAACTGGACAGTGGGCTTTGACATTAAGATACTGTTCGAAACATTATTCAAAGGATTTAAGAACGCATACTGATATGAGAGAAAACAAAGACAACATGTTCGATGATCTCGACCTCGGCGCTGAGCAGGTGAATACACCGGCACCGGAGCCTGAGGTTAATCCATATGACTTCGATCCGCTTAAGGAGATGGAGGAGGGACACATTGTAAGCAGTCCTTCACCAAAGGCATCACCAAGGGCGTCAAGAAGAACGGGAGCTTCGGCTCATGCGGCAACTGCAAGACATGCAGCATCTGGGGAAGCAACCATAGCCGCAGCACCAAGGACATCATCGGCTTCATCACATACATCAGCATCACCAGCTGAACCAAAAAAGAAAACAATAGAGGTAGGCACTACAGAGGGTGTCAGAAACAGAAAGGCCGGAAGGCATGAGGCTGAGCCAAAGAAAAAGAAGAAGGGCTCAAAGATTAAAAAGATCATCCTTCTTACGCTCCTTGAGCTTATCACACTCGGTGCCATCTTCGCATACGGATATTTCCTCAGGGCATGGAACTCGGTTACAAGACCGGAGGTAAATGAGAAGAATATCGAAAACACAAACATCTCGGCAGAAAAGCTTGCAGAGATGGAGCAGGGATATTTCAGCTTTGCGGTATTCGGTGTTGACGGAAGAAATGCATCGGACCTCGTATCAAGGGGACTTAACTCCGACGTTATAATGATCGTTAACATCAACAAGGATACGGGAGACATTAAGCTCTGCTCGGTTTACAGAGACACCTATCTCAACATAAGCGACAAGAATAAGTATAACAAGATTAACCAGGCTTATTCACAGGGCGGACCTGAGCAGGCTCTTGCAGCACTTAATAAGAACCTCGACCTTAACCTCAAGTACTATGTGACCTTCAACTGGAAGGCCGTAGTAGACGGCATCAACATCCTCGGCGGTGTTGACAACATTGACATCTCGAAGGCTGAGCTTTATTACATCAATGCCTTCATCACAGAGACGGTTAATGTAACAAAGGTTGGTTCGACACAGCTTACAAAGACAGGACCTCAGCACCTTGACGGTGTACAGGCCGTTGCCTACGGAAGACTCCGTCTCATGGACTCTGACTATTCACGAGTAGAGAGACAGAAGAAGGTACTTGCGGCATGCTTCGAGAAGGCTAAGAAGGCTAACTTCTCAGTGCTTAACAACATCATCGTTGTATGCTTCCCGCAGGTTGCAACAAATATCAACTTTAACGAGGTTGTTTATCTCGCACAGAACGTATCGAGATACAATATCGCTGATTCGGGCGGATTCCCGTGGCAGAGATCAGAGTCTATCGTAGCAGAGCGCGGTGACTGCATCGTACCGGCTACACTTGAGTCAAACGTAAAGAGACTCCACGCATTCCTTTTCGGTGATGAGGACTATCAGCCGTCACAGGCAGTAATGACATACTCAGAGACCATTAAGGAAAAGACCCACGTATACAGGGAGGGCCAGGTTATCGAGTCAGTACGTACTGACGGAGGACTTGTTCCAAGACCAACAACTGCAGCAAGTGCAGAGGGCGGAAGCGGCTCTGGAACCTCATCCACAACAGGTGAGTCAGAGAGTGAGACAAAGAAGCCAAAGAAGACAAGGGTTAAGCTTTCGGCAGGTCCTGACGGAGTTTACGTATTCCCTACAGACGAGGACGGCAATGTCATTTATGAGACAGATGCTGACGGAAACATCCTCTTCTTTGAGAATGAGGACGGCGAAATCATCTATCCGACAGATGCAGACGGTAACAGTGTAAGACCGACAGATGCTGACGGAAACGAGATAGAGGAAACAACGACAAGGCCTAACGAGGTTATCGAGGGTAATACCAGACCTGGCGAGACAGTAGAGGGTGAGAGTGAATCACCTCAGCTTGGACCAGGAGGTGCAACAGGACCTGGTGGATTAGTAGGACCTGGCGGACAAATCCCGACAACCTCAGCATCGGAATCCTCTTCTGAAAGCTCAAGCTCCACAAGGGAAACAACAGCAGCACACCGTGAAAATGAAACGGTTGCTGGCGGAGCAAACGGCCCAGGAGGTTCTGGAAACGAAATGGGTCCACAGCCGCACGGCCCAGGAGGAAGCTCTGGAACTACAGGTGGCGGACAGACAGCACCGGGACAGACTACTCCGGGTAGCACGGGTGGCCCCGGAAGCAGTTCTTCAACGGGCTCGGGTTCATCTGGTGGACCTGGCTCAACAGGCACTGGTTCAGGTACAGGAAGTGCAGGCGGACCGGGATCTGGTTCTACAGGTACAGGTACCGGAGGAACAGGAAGCACGACAGGACCTGGAAGC
>JAUNDA010000031.1:13589-23938 GCA_030526295.1 Eubacteriales bacterium | reverse complement strand
ATTTCAGAATGTTACTTCTCGTCTTTCAAACGGGATTCTGGTACTACAATTTACCTCTTAGATTCATTATACAGTTTACACGGAGCTTGGTTTGCACTATAATACAGTAAATTTGCATTATAGTTTAATGAGGCGGTTAATATGATAAATCTCCCATATGAAGGAATAGAACTTAACGAGCTTATAAAAATCGATAGGCTTTACTCGGTCCATTACTTTGAGTATGCAAGGGACTTTGTTTTTGAGGGCGAGAGTCACGACTTCTGGGAGTTTGTATGCGTTGACAGGGGTGAGATAAGCGTCGCAAGCGGGGAAGAGAGACTGTCACTTTCAAAGGACATGGTGGCCTTTCATGAGCCCGGTGAGTTTCATGACGTAAGGGCAGCAAAAAATACGGCACCTGACCTCATGGTTGTTTCATTTTCATGTAAGAGAGAAGCCATGGAATACTTTAGGAAGAAGGTATTCACGATGGATAAGGAGGAAAAGGAGCTTCTCGGGCTGCTTTTAAGGGAGGCAAGGAACGTATTCAGTAACAGGCTCGATGATCCTTACACATATGAGCTTGTGGCGGACCCCGGGCGTGACAATGAATCTGAGCAGCTTCTCCTTTTATACCTTAAGACCTTCCTTCTACACCTTATGAGGCGTACTAGAAAGGAGCAAATCACAGGGGAAAGACACGGACTTATAAGCGAGAGGCTGATATCGGGTAATGATACAGAGGAAAAGTACCGCGGGATAAGAAGATATATGGAAAACCACCTTGACGGGATGGTTAGCGTGGCAGAGCTTTGTGAGTTTTCATCCGTAAGCAGATCTCAGCTTTTTTCCATCTTTAAAATAAAGGAGGAGTGCGGCCCGATAGAATTTTTTAATAAGCTAAAGATAGAAAGGGCAAAGCTTCTCATAAGGCAGACGGACCTTAGGTTTTCACAGATAGCGGTAAAGCTTGGATTCTCATCGCTTTACTACTTTTCGAGGGTGTTTAAGGCTGTTACAGGCATGTCACCGTCGGAGTACTCGAAGTCGATAAAGGCACTTTCGGAGAAATCGAAGTGAGGAAGGCTTTATTAAAAGACAACAGGGATTTGTGAATCCAGCAAAGTACAGAGTAATGTATAGAGCAAAGGTTTGATGGTTGTTTCATATTGAATAGGGCAGGAAAATACATGGCCATATATTAATCGTATAGTGTGGTTAACTGAAAATATATGTTAAAATCTTAACAAATATATATTTTCTTTTTTGCATAAAAGTTTTATAATACTATGAACAATCGGATAGTGTACCCAAAACGGGCTTTTTTGATTTTTGCGTACATTTGGGAAAAAGGCCCGTTTAAGGTATGAAAAATAATAAAGCGGTATTATTTATGAGAAGAAATTTAAAGGTATTTTCAAAAAGAGCATTAACACTTTTCCTTGCGGCAGTGCTTTCATTAAGCCCTGCCATGACGGCGTTTGCCGAAAAAACGGGAACGATCGTGGAGTCAGGTGCCGAAATGGAGCGTGAGGCATCAAACGAGGGTGAAACGAAGCCAGGGGCAGGAGCGGCTGAAGGCTTAGGCGAAAATGGCGGGGAAGGTAGCGGTGAGAGCTCCGAGGCTGTGACCGGGGAGAGTACGCTTAGTGAGACTACAGGTACTGCGGCTAAAGGCAATGGTAAAGGAACTGAAGCGGCTACCGGCGAAGCTACGGAAGACGAAACAACTGCAGGTGTAAAAGAAACAGAAGCCTCTAAGAAGGAGACAGAGGCATTAAAGGACACGCTTACGGAGATGGCTGTCATGGCTGATGACGGGTCCTTATTTACTGCAACGGATACGGTAAACGGCATAAGGGTTACCGTAAAAGCATACAGTGAGGGCGTTGTGCCTGAGGGAGCGACGGTCAGGGTCAGTGCAGTGGAAAGTGCATCAGAGGATGAAAAGGACATAAGTGCTGCGCTCTTAACGGCTAAGGAAAACCCGGAGGCGCATGTATATAAGTCGGATACGCTTGACATTAAGCTTATCGATAAGGACGGAAATGTAATCGAGCCCGAGGGTGAGGTTGAGGTAACCCTTTCAATGACTACAGGCGACATGCCTGCAAACATCGAGGCAAATGTTTACCACCTTACTGATAAGGATAAAACTGCCGAGGACGCAGCGGGTGAGGGAGTAAACGGAAGTACTGGTGATGAGAATGATGATAACGGCGAGGATGGTGTCAGTGATACCGAGGGAATCGTTCAGGTTAAGAGCGATTACGATAACCTCACAGATGAGGAAATCGCTGCGATCTTAAGCGGATATGCCAACGAGGACAAAGAGACTGTTGAAAACTTAAACATTGACGCTATTCTTCTTGATGCATCAAGGCAGAAGGAGGCTCTTGAATCAGGAGAGGCCTCTGTAATGATGCTTGGTGCCGATGCGGTGTCCATGGGTACATTTTCGTTTAGGGCTGGTGCAGGTGCCGGGGAAGAATCTGGTTCCGTGGATGCTTTGGCCGAAGACGCAGGAGAAGCCCTTGGCATGGAGGACGGGGACTACGCCTTTGGTTTGTCGGATGAGTACTATGCCTCCTCGGAATACGGAGAGCTTATGGAGATTAACGAGGAAGACCTTAAGTTTGAGGCCGAGAAGCTCGTTATCAATGTCGATGAGACTCCGGTTGAGGATCTCATTGAGAACAGCATCACAGAGGCTAAAGGCAGTGGATCAGGCATAGCCACTCCGAGCAATTATGTTAACCTGAATGCGGCAGGAACTGAAGCCGCAGGCATAAGCGAAAAGAAGGCAGAGGCTCTTAAAAGGGATGCAAAGGCCAATGATGCAGTTAACATAACTACAATTACGTTTACCACAACCGGCTTTTCATACTATGTTGTGGAATTTACCTATAATGAAATAGAGTATGTAATCGACGGAGATTCGTCGGTTGAGCTTAAGGTACTCTTAAATGCAGTCGGAATCACGGATTATGAGCACATTGACAGTGTCAAAGTCAGTGACCCGACCCTTTTTAATGCAGAGCTAAGAAAGGAAAACGAAGCAGACGAGGGCACATGGTATGTTAATACCCTGAATCCTTTTGTGACACTTGAGTGGATGCATGTAACGCTTGACGGAAAGCGCTATGACATCGATGTGACTGACCGCACCGACTACATGAAGCTTACCGGTAACAAGGAGACTAGGGAAATAAAGATTGATAAACGTAACGAAATGGTCATCGACCTTAACGGATACGTGCTCACAAGGGGAGACACAAACCCGGACAAGATTTACTACGCAAGCGATACCTTTAGCTCCGGCAACCTTTTCTACCTTAACTGGTACACAAAGCTCACAATTAAGAGCAGCAATACAACAAGAAGGCATGCGGGAAGGCTTATAAAGGCCTACTCACAGGACGGAAACAGTGCATATGACGGCTATGTATGGTATCACGACGGCAAGGGAGATACGGTACTTACAGGCGGTATCATTACAGGCGGTGCATCGGATTCAAAGGAACGAGGCGGTGCCATCACAATGATGCCTGAAACCGAGCTTATCCTTGAAAACGTGACCATTGCAGGTAACGTTGCGGATAATTCCTGGTCCGGTGCGGATTCTGGTTATGGAGGAGCCATTCATGCCATCCATGACTCTACGATAAAAATGACAAACAGCCGCATCTGCTATAACTATGCAGAAAACGGCGGAGGCGGTGTGCGCATTGAATATGACAGCACGCTCATAATGGATGCCAAAAGCTCAATCGACCATAACTGTACCGAGGGCTCCGGTGGCGGAATCATGGGAAGATACGGCACGAGTGAAGACATTCTCGTAAGGGGCGGTTCCGTAAGCTTTAATAAGGCAAAGCGAAGCGGCGGCGGAATCTATTTTGTCGAGAGCGGCTGCTCAGTTGAGAACATGACCATCCAGGGAAATTTCTCTGGCAACAGGGGTGGCGGAATCCTCATGGCAAACGGCTCGAGGGTATCAAACTGCGTTATTAAGGAAAACAGGGCCCAGTACGGCGGCGGAATGTACATAGGTGATGCTACTCTTTACAGGCTTACGGTTACAAATAACGAGGCTGGTAAAAGCGGTGGCGGAATCCTTGCAACAAAGAAGATTTACGACAGCAGTTCATCGGATGTCTATGTCTATCTGTCTGGAAAAATGACCGTAAAGGATAACCTTGTAAACGGTAATTCGATGACCCAGCCTGCAGGCTTTGACAAGACTGCCGATTTCTATCTCGATGAGCATACATGGATTAACGACCCGCCGGATAACGGCTCGGAAATCTGGATTGCCGCAAATACCTACAGGCGCCTTACATCAAAGGGCGGTCCCGTTAACGGCCAGGTTTTCCATACAAACAAGGCTCTTGGAAGCGTTTACTGGGATAATGACAACCTGAGTAAAACCTACCGCCATGTTGTATATACAAGCGAGCAGGCGGATAAGTACGAGGTTAAGAAGATAAAAATACGTCCTGGAGAGGCTAAAGACCTCGACGGAAACGGAGTGATAACAGGCGATGAGAGGGGAACGGCACCTGTTGTTTGGAATGCAGAAAAGTATGAGATAAACGCAGATGACAACCTCGACAATTCCCTCATTAATAAGAATGATTTCATAGGAAGCTATGACATCCTTAACGGAATAACACGCTCGGAGTGTACAGATGATACCCTTTATTCGTACTTCTATTCGGACGGATATTTCTTTGCGGACCCAAAAAAGTATGACCCGCATCTTTCGACGATGTCACTCATCCTCGAAAAAACAGCGTTTAACGCAAATACCTCAAGTGATTCGGAAAAGAATCCAATCGGCTACATCAATAAGTTCAGGGCAGTAAAGCAGCTCCTTACAGACATCGGATGCGATGACGGGGACATTTACATCTCTGAAACATATACGGTTGCGCCGACAGATGAGACAATCGGATTTGCAATCGGAAGCAAGAGCCTTAAAAAGCCTGACGGAACGGATTCGGGCTATATCCTCGTGCCTGTAGTTGTAAGGGGCGGCGGCTATGAGCTTGAGTGGATGAGTAACGTAACACTTGGTAAAAACGGTGAGGCAGAGGGCTTTATGGATGCCGCAGACCAGGTATTTGTAGGAGTTAAAAGATTTATTAATGAAAAAGGCCTGAACGCTGCCGTAAACGCAGGAAGGGTGCGCTTCTGGGTAGTCGGCTACTCAAGGGGCGGAGCAACGGCAAACCTTACATCAAAGAGGCTTATCGACCAGTACCAGTCAGATGGAAATGCCGTATACGGCTATACCTTTGAGGCTCCGCAGGGCGGCTCACCCTCGGAATTAAGAAGCGACGTGTCATATGACTCAATCCATAACATCCAGAACTACAGCGACATCGTAACATATGTTGCCCCGATTGACATGGGCTTCATGCGCTACGGCGTTGACCACTATGTACCGGGTGACCCTGAGACGGTATCAGGCAGCAGCCCTACTACGGGCTACAGCTTCTATGACGGCTACTCGAGGTATTATGCTGGAAGCCTTATGGGTATTAATAACCTTGGCGGAGGCGTGCTTGGAGACGTTTACAGAAGGGATAACAACCACTGGGATACAAATACGGAGAAGTATGCGCTTCAAAAGAGGCTCATGCTCCAGCAGCTTGCCACAATGGAGCCTAACAGGGTATTTGACGATTACTTTGCAGAGGCCATGCTCACAGAGCTTAGAGGCCTTGTGGGTTCTGGCGGATATGTTAGGGAGACAGGTGTAAAGGGCACAACAATGGGCACATGGATAGGTGATTTTATCCACAACTTCCTCTTCTGGGGACTTGGAAGCGTCACAAACAAGAAGGTGTTTAATGCACGCCCGACATATGTTGACAAAAAGGCGGAGAGTGCCTTAAGGACTGCAATGAGGATTAAGGAAACCCTCGACGACAAGCAGATGGAAAAAATCAATGACATGGCCAGCAGGAAATGGTTCATGGTAAGAATGGCCTACTGGTACGGTGACGGCATTGACGGAAGAACAGGTGAAAACCTTTATGACATCTTTAACAGCTATGGCATTTTTGACAAGGACTGCCTCGACATGAATGCCACTGAGGCTAAGGAGCTTCTTACGCTTCTCGTTAACGTGTTTAACGGTGACCTTCTCAATAATTATTATTACGGAACTGGTGTTGCGAGGGATTATACAATCGGAGAAAACTACAACATAATGCTCGGAACACTCCTTTATAACATCGGAAACATCGGTGCAAACCATGTGCCCGAGGTTAACCTCGCATGGCTTCGTTCCTACGACAGCTACTACGACAAGGATAAGACAGATAACTACGGTGAGAGCATTGCAAAGACATGCTACTACATCTACCTTGCCGATAAGGAGGAACTCACTTCACCTGAGTTTTCAGTTTATGCCACATATGGCTCGGGTGACATGACAAAGCTTATCCGTAAGGACGTCGAGGTTATCGTCACAAGGGATGCAACCGGAAAGATTACCGATACAAGGTATGAAACGGTCACAAGCGTAACGGATAAGAACGGAACAACCGTGACAAGGGAGGCTACAAAAACGAACGGCCCCAATCAGTCACTTTTCTTTGTGGTGGCCATGCCCGACGGCATGAATCCGGGCACCGCCTATGTGGAAATGCATCCTTCAGGAGAAAATGAGGGTGGAGCTGCATACTTTGACACTGATGTTCTCTACAGGGGACCCGTAAGCCTTGATGATATTCAAAAGGATAGCCCCACATGGTGGTCAGTTTCCGGATACACAAGGTGGTTTGACACAAAGGGACCAGAGGCTACCTTTTACATCAATCAGGTTGATCCGATGAGCGAAATTGAGGGCTATGTAACAATTTCACGCCACATGGACGGCATGAAGCTTTACGCATCACCGAGGATTAATGATAAGGTAAACCCGGACGAGTTTCTTACATATCAGTATGTGTGGAAGAGAAATGGTGTTGTGGTACCGGGTGAGACAGGAAATACCTACTTCGTTCATGGAGAGGACATGGGACAGATTATCTCATGTGACGTAAGTGCTGTCGGAAAGCTTGGAATCATCTCATCTAGGGATTTTGGACCACTAAGCCCGGCGGTTTATGATAAGCCTGACCGTCCGGAACTCTTAAAGAGGGACGGCTTCTACGATTTCACGATTAAGTCAATGTATGGCTGTGAATACCAGATGGTTCATGATGACGACCAGTCGCTTTTAAAGGACGATGCATGGACTGAGGACACGACATTCAACATTCTCGATGTCGGAACGGACGGATATATTTTTGCAAGGTACAAGGCATACTCAGAGGATGTCGGAGGCGTACCTGTAATGATCGTGGCACCATCACTTATATCATATTCGCTGCACATTCACTGCGATGAGGCATTAAACGGTGAGGCTTATTTGGCAGGAGACGCGGTTTACGACGAGACGCTTTACGTTGTCGTAACGGACATCGATGCCGATGACACTAAGTTTATCTACGAGTGGCTTAGTGACGGCGAACTGATTCCAGGCGCGGCAGGCGATGAGTACGTAGTTAAGGCAGGGGACATCGGAAAGAGGATAAGCTGCAGGATTACAAGCAGCGTGGCTCCTGGTGCCATTTATTCAGAAAAGACGGAGCCGGTTGCAAAGGCACAGCAGGCACCACCTGAGGCACCTGAGCTTATATCAAGCGACTCATACAGCATTACAATTAAAAATGTGACTGGACGTGAGTATTCGATAGATGACGGATTGACATGGGAGTCGGGATCTGGCACATCGTTTACATTTGACCAGTTAAAGCCTGGAACCGAATACGAGATAGTAGCAAGGAAGGCTGAAAGCTACTGCTATGAGGCTTCGGTAGCTTCAGGTAAGCTCATAGTAAGTACAGGTGCTGCACCAGCGCTTACAGGTGACATCTCGTTTGCAACGGACGAATTCATTTACAATTCGGATATCCTTGTATATTTTGAGAATACTAATAATACAGGTAATCTCTCATATGCATGGTATAGAAGTGACACGAGGACGGATATAGGGACAAGGGTCGAGACAAACAACAGTCCGATTTATATGATCTCAACAGAGGATGTTGGAAAATACATCACGGTGAGTGTAACTAGCTCCATTGAAACAGGAAGCATTTCACTTACAACTGCTACACCTGTTATGAAGGCCTCACAGATGGCTCCGGAGATGCCCGTGCTCACGGAAAAGACAGCCACGGGAATAAGCATTAAGGTGCTCACGGGATGTGAATACCAGCTGCTCACAGGTTCTGGAGATCCATCGGGACTAATAGAGACAAACTGGGTACAGACAGGCACGTTCACGGGCCTTAATACAGCGGACAATGACTATTTCATCTTCGCACGTAAGAAGGCAACCGAGGGCTACAACGAGTCAAAGCCATCAACACCACTTTATGTCGGTGCGAACGGACTGCACGGAGCAGGTAAGCTTAAGAACACTAATGCAGGCGAGTCGCTTTACAATGCATGCGTATTCGGTGAAACCCTGAGGGCAGAGGTAGTGCTTACCGATACTGCACTTACAGGCTCAGCTGTTAAATACCGTGTTAAGAGGCATAGTGCAGGCGTAGACCCCGTTAACGTAACGGAGGGAAGCATTACACTTACAGGCCTTAACGGATATGTGGACTATGTGCTCACGGCCTCTGACATCGGAAGGATGATAAGTGTTGAGTTCTACGTGGACGGAAGGCTTGGAAGCATTGAAACAGGGCTTTCCTACGAAATAAGAAAGCTCCCGCAGGACGCTCCAAATGCACCAAAGGTTACAGTAGAGACGGGTAACCCGGGACTAAGCACCATAAAGGTGGATGTTCCGGCGGGTGAACAGGTATCAATCGACGGAAGTGGCAGGTGGTATCCTGCGACGGCATTGACAGCTGATTCGACCTATACCTTTACGGGCCTTAAGGAGGATACTGAGTACAGGATTTATGCAAGATTGGCTGAAACTGGCACAATGGCGGCTTCGCCTTCGTCAAAGCCTCTTATCGTAAGCACGGACATCGAGTTTAATGTAATAATAAGCGGCGACCAGACTGTTGGCAGGACGCTTGAGGCGTTTATAACGGGAGGAATAGGTAACCACGAGGTTAAATATGAGTGGTTTAGCGTTAACCCGCTTAACGGTGACGAGACTCTTATTGAAGGCGAAAACGGCAAGTGCTACACCGTAAGGGCGCTTGACAGCGGCATGAAGGTAGCATGTAAGGTTACGGCTTCAGACATACTTAAGGCAAGGAAGGCTGTTACGGGAGTAATCGTAAACGCAAACCAGGCAGTACCTGGTGTTCCTGAGCTTATTAAGACGGGCGGTGTTCTTAAGATTAAGGCTACGGAGGGCATCGATTATGAAATCGGTGTTTCGGAGAACGGACCGTGGCTTGGCCTTGTAAACAATCCGTCCGGTCTGGACATTGACATCCTCACATATGCCCAGACTACATACGGACTGACATCGTTTGTGGTTCGAAGCGTAAGACAGGCAAGGACAGGCTACAATGCGGCATACTCAGGTGCCATAAAGGTTGCAGCTGGAAGCGAGCCGCTTACGGGTAAGGTGACCATAAGCGGAGAGGCAAGGTATGGAAGCACACTTAGTGCAGCGTACTCAGGCGGAAACAATACAGGAACACTCTCCTATAAGTGGAGCAGGGACGGAGTCGAGGTGGCAAGTGCCACGGGTACAACATACCTTCTTACGGCAGCAGACATCGGACACAGGATTTCATGCATTGTACGAAGCAGTAATGAAATTGGTGCGGTTATGTCGGATGAGACGGTAACTGTCTCAAAGGCTGAAAGAAGCGCCCCGGCAGCTCCGGTGCTTAAGAGGATGACGGCGCTTTCAGATTCAAGTGACTGCACGATTACAATCGCCACAGCGGCTGAGTGCATCTACATGCTTGGTAACGGCATTGAGATTGACCCGGGTAATGCTTCAGAGCTTACCTTCGAGGGACTTATGTCTGAGACGACATATGAAATCAGGGTGCGTTTCAAGGAAAATACAACGCATGAGGCCTCGGACTTCTCGGCACCTCTAAGGGTTACAACGGATGCAAAGGATAACAGTGCACTCATCGCTCTTATTAAGAGGGCAAAGGACGCGAGGGCAGGTATTAATATATCTGCAAACGGAAAGGACGTAAGTGTTTCCGAAAAGTGGGTTACAAATGACATTTACAGCCTGCTTTCTGGAAGCATCACAAAGGCACAGTCAGTTGTGGATAACAAACAGGCAGACCGCAGTGCCCTCATAAACATGATCGACGAGATTACCGAGTCCATTAATACCTTCATCGCTTCGATAAAGAAGGGAA
>JAUNDA010000031.1:0-13575 GCA_030526295.1 Eubacteriales bacterium | reverse complement strand
GTTCGTGGAGCGGCGGAGGAATCGGAAACGGTTCAAGCTCGAGAATGGTTATTTACGGCTGGTGGAGGCTAATGGATGACGGAAGGTGGACCTTCCATGCACAGGACGGCTACCAGTATAAGGATGAGTGGGTTTATGCATACAATCCATATGCAGATCCAAAGCTTGGACAGAAGACTGTGGGCTGGTTCCACCTTGATAAGGACGGATACCTCACGACCGGCTCGTTCACCGATAAGGATGGAAAGGTATACTACCTTAACGAGGTAAGCGACAACACGCTTGGCATGATGCTAACGGGCTGGCAGCTAATAAAGGGTAAATGGTATTACTTTAACCCGACAACCCGCGGCACCGAGGGAATGATGCTTTCAGGATGGTTTACGGATCCGGCGTCAAGCCTTATCTACTACCTTGATCCTAATGGCGGCTACATGCATACAGGAACAACCGTGATTGATGGCATTTCATACCAGTTTACGGAGAATGCATCTATGGGCCAGCCGGAGGGGTCTCTAAAGAAGTGACGGACTGGCATTTGCCATATTCTAACACTCGAGAATTAAATAATGGATAATCTTGAAAGGCATGCTTCGATTGGGCATGCCTTCTCTTTCTGTATGCTTGATAGAAAAATGAATGGAAAGAAACCAGATTATTATAAATTAGTGAAAATAGTGAGATTTAGTTGATTTGTGTGTGCCAAATAAATATAATATTTGTAAGGTACTTTGAATACCATTATACAAAAAGGAGGTGTGGATATGGCTACTTCAAGTATTACTAAAAATTTTGTTGTTTCCGGTATTGAACAAGCAGAGAAGTTTGCGAATGCCATTGAAGAATCATATCAGGAATCTCTTCTTAGCAAACCTGCATCAGATTTAAAAATCACCTATTTAAAAGATGCAGAAGATATAAAGAATTTCATGGCAAAGAGGAAGTCAAATGCTTAATGGCATAACAGTCTTTAACATTCGTGAATATTTAGACGGAGATAATAAAATTCTCGGAGAGGAGCAATTACATCAGGTTCTCTCCGAGTTTTTTTGTCATAAGAACAAGGATGTTGAACGATTTCTTAATGAACAATCGGATGAAATTGAAAATCATGAACTCATACAATTGTTAAAAGTGCTATAATGATTATCTGGAGGGAGCGGAATGAACAGTAAGGTATTGATAGCGGTTTTGCTGGTGATGGTTATAGCGGTAACGGCATCAGCATGTAAGAAAAAGGTAGAGGCACCTGAGACGGGTCAGGTGATTGACGGCGGTGTTACGAATACTGAGGACCCTGCGGCACCAAAGAAAATAGAGTCGAAAACTATAATAACGTTTCACTGTTATGTTAACCTTGGAAATCTTGAGGAAAAGGATTCAAGGCTTGGCGGATACACATATGATTTTGAGGCAAGACTTGAAAACGGCGCAGTAAAGGGAACGTATAAAAAATCAAGTTATGACGGAATGGAGGAAAAACCGTTCCGTGAGAGTCATGAATTCCTAAATGAAATCTTTACGATTGTCGATAAATACGATTTTGCACAGTTTAACGGAAAGAAGCATTTTGTAGCGGGACTTCCTGAGGACTTTGGCTCGACAATTGAGATAAACTTTAAATCGGGAGAGAAAATTAATGCGTCGGACAACCAGGGAAGCTTTCTTCCAGTTGAGGCCGTAGAGGAACTCGAGGCATTATTCCGCTCACGTTTAAATTAAAAATACGGTTTCTTTACGTATTCATAAACTCCATTGACTGGGGATTGTGGATGTTTTAACATAGTGAATAATGAAAATCCATTATTGCGGCGGGCTGTAAAAGGCTCGCGGCAATTTGTGTGTAAAAGAAAGAGTGTAAGAATGGTTAGCTTAAAAAGATTAGTAAAAACAGTTTCAGTATGCATGGTGCTTTTATGCGTGATTTCATCTGTGGCATTTGCAGATGAACAGCCATACGGCCCTGGAATGGGAATTGTAATCGGACAGGAACAGGCTGCAGCAGGCGAAGCAAACACCGAGGCAGAGACTCTTGGGTTTGATCCGAATACATATGGCCCTGGAATGCCAATGGTAAATAACGGTACCGGGGCAGCAGCTGCACAGACAGGGAACTCAAACATCGTAATGAGTAACGGTCGTGAAATCGACCTTACTAAGCCGATGATTGCGCTTACATATGATGACGGCCCGCAGACAACCTCCGGAAACAGAATCCTTGACGTATTTGCAAAATACGGACAGAGGGCAACCTTCTTCCTGGTTGGGGACAGAATTGCTTCACGTGCCGACGAGGTAAGGAGAATGGTAGCAGAGGGCCACGAGATTGCAAACCACACATATTCACACAAGTATCTCACAAAGTACGGCGCTGAGACAATAAGAAGTGAGGTTTCAAAATGTAACGAGGCCATTAAAGCCATAACAGGTTCATATCCGTCAGTTATGAGACTTCCGGGCGGAAGCAAGAACAGTACTGTTGTTGCAAACATCGGAATGCCTATTATTCTCTGGAACATTGACACAAGGGACTGGGAACACAGAAATGCACAGAAGACTGTAAGTGCCATTCTCGGAAAGGTAAAGGACGGAGACATTGTTTTGATGCATGAGCTCTATGGCGCTACGGCAGATGCAACAGAGATTGTTGTTCCTGAGCTTATTAACCAGGGCTTCCAGCTTGTCACAATATCAGAGATGGCACAGTTTAAGGGAATCCAGCTTGGTGCAAACCAGATTTATTACAGCCTCAGATGAAACTGATGATCAAAAAAATTTTCAATAGGCCTATTCTTGCCTACGTGATTTTTACGGCCGGCTCGATGATAATATCAAACATCTTTGATATTATTCCCGCCGTTTTAGAGGCTTTTACGGGAATAAGGGATCCGGGTGTCACTCAGATTGTGGTCTGTTTCCTGATGCTTCTAGTATTTAAGCTTTGTAACAGACCATACTTCAGGGGCTTTTTAAGCTTTAGGGGTTTTAAGACATTTCTTATATACCTTCTGGCACCGGTACTTATCTTTTCCTTTATCAATGTTTCAAATGCCACTTTCGGTGGTGTTGATACCATAATAAAGGCCATTATCATGGCACTTTCCGCGGGAGTGGCCGAGGAGGTAATGTTCAGGGGGCTTGGAATAGCAAACTGGATGAGAATAAGAAGGGACGATAAGGCAATAGTACAGTCCATGGTTGTATCTGGACTAATCTTCGGGTTAATGCACATCACAAATGTATTCTTCGGTGCTAACCTATTAACATCTGTTGGACAGGTGATTTATGCCATCGGACTCGGAATGCTTTTTGCGGCAGTCTACATCAGAACAGGTAACCTGTGGCTTGGCATAATAGCACATTTTATCATCGATTTTACGGCGTTCCTGGATGCGGGTCTCGTTGCATCGGAGGGTGTAATGACTCAGGAAATCAATATTCCGTCGCTAATATTTACGGGTATAATCGGAATATTTGCAGGAACACTCGCAGTAATTTGTTTACGAAAGAAAAAAAGACCAGATATCACCGCACTTTGGGATAATATCTGGTCGGGTAGATCAGTTGAAGACCTTGCAGGCCTCGACAGCGAAATCGATGAAGTCGGCAGCGACCCTGCTTAAATACCTGTCACGGTTATAGCCGATTGCAAAGGTATCATACTTATCCTCATCATAGAAGTTGAGGACCTCAAGCTTTGACCTGGTGTATGAATCAGGACCAACGATTGTGTATGGGGAGCCAAGATAAATGTCAGGGCAGACTGTAAGTCCCATACCCTCGGCACAAAGGGCAAACACGGTCTGGATGTTTCTTGTTTCCGTAACAACCCTTGGATTAATTCCGTAAAGGTAGAATTCCCTGTCAACGAGTGTCCTGATACGGTCACCCTTTTTAAGAAGAACGAAAGGCAAGTCTTTGAAAAGTGAAAGATCTGCCTTTTTTTTGTACTCACTGAGGACCTCCTCTGCCTTTTCTGTTCCAAGCTGGTTGTAAAGAAGCTCACGCGGTACAAGAAGTGACATATGCTCCTTAATGAGCTCTACTGTCTCTGCCGTATCAAGAAGGAACGGAGCGTAGCCCATGATGATGTCGATTTCGCCCCTCTCAAGATACTGCTCAAGCTCCTCCGTGGAACCCTCGACAATTGAAAGCTCAACCATTGTATGCGTTCTTGAAAACTCCGGGATGATAAGCGGAAGGATAGCCTGTCCTCTTGAATGTCCGATACCGATTCTGAGCTCGCCGCGCATGTTTCTGTTAATGTCATCAATTGCATTGATGGTCTGACGCTGGATGTCAAGAATCTGCTCTGCACTTCTTTTAAGCTGCTTACCAGAGTATGTAAGCTGCAGTCCGTGACGACGGTCAAAGAGCTGGCAGTCAAGCTCCTGCTCAAGCTTTATGATATGGTTTGAAAGAGCCTGCTGTGAGATATGAAGCTCAGCGGCTGCCTTTGTAAGGTTAAGCTCCCTCGCTGCTATGACAAAATATCCAAGATTCTGAAAATTCATGCTGTCCTCTATTTCGGTAAATTCAAAACTAAATGCTGATAATACAGGTTTTTGCAACAAAAAACCTCATATTAAATATAGCACTTTTTTGGGGCTTCCACAACTGATAAGTTGTAGTACTGAAAGGAAAAGAAAAACCCTTTCGCCAGATTGGTTGTCTGACAAAAGGGTTTTTCTTTACGGGTGTTCTATATAGTAATTTGAGCTTATTACCTGCATTTAGCCTGGAATATATCCAGAATGGCTCTTTCTGTCTCTGCCATACCGGGAGAGGAGATGTGTCCGATGTTTTTCATCGTTTCCTCCGGCGTGTAGCCTGCAATTCCGTGCTCCGGGGCAATTTCAATTCCTGAAAGGGCGAGCTCCGAGGACCTGAAGGCGATATCGGTAGCAGTTACCGACTTAAGTGCGCATCCGTGGTTTCCGCCGTCGCATATCATACCTGTAAGGCTTAACGACATGTTTTTGATTGTCGATGCAATCTCTGTAACGCCGCCTCCCCTTAGCATTGTAAGACCGCATGCCATTCCGGTTCCTGCTGCAACGCCGCATCCGCACATCGCAGAAAGTCTTCCTGAGTATTCCTTGATATACTGAGTGATGAGAATACTTAATGCCGATGCCCTGAGTAATTTCTCCTTTGGGTGGTTTTCACACCTTGCCACTGCAAAAAGCGGCATAACGGCAATGATTCCGTGTGAGCCTGATCCTGTGATACTCATCGCGGGCTTTCCGATTCCAAGAACCCTTGCCTCGATTGCACCCGAGCAGAGAAGCTGTGCCGTTGTCAGGATGTCATCTGAAAGCACATGGCCTTTGTTACTCATATACAGGTGGTGTGCAATTACGGTACGGCTGTCACTAAGACCTGCCTCGAGAAGCTGTAAATTCATCTCGTATGCATTTTCGATAAATGCTATTTCAGAAATGCTAACGGTGTTTACATATTCAAAAATATCATTAAGGGAGTATTTGTGAATCTCGGGCGTATCGTCTGTGCCGTGCTCCACCTTCGCTTCTGTATTAATACTTCTTTCACTGCCGTTTACCTTAACGGAGGTAATGTTTGTATGTGAGTGTTCAATTGTAACAGAGCATGTTGAAAGCTCTGTATCAACGGTTGCCCTTATAAAGATTTCGGAATCTATGCCTGTCATGGTTACCGAAACCTTCTTTTCATTAATAAGCCTTTCTGCCTCTTTGACAGATTCCTCATTAACATCATTAAGTGCTTCAAGCTTTAAGGCTGAGTTGCCGACAATGTATCCAAGTGCTGCAGCCCACGCAAAGCCAAATTTATCAGTTCCCGGTATAAAGCAGGTGAAGGCGTTTTTATACATGCCTGAATTAAGTTCGACGGTTATGCCCTTAAGCTCTCCTGTAACATTATCGCGGGCTGAGGCTACTGCATAGGCAATGGCTCCAGGCTCCGTAACCCCAAGGGACGGCTGCATGTCATCTAGTATGAGTTTTGTGAGTTTTTCCATTTTATTGTCTCCTTATGAGTGGGTTGAATATTTATCTTCAAGTTCATTGATAAAGGCTTGCTCTGCTTCAGAAAGGGCCCTGCCCCTGTTCTTTACCCAGATGGTGTTAAGTGTAAAGGACACACCCTCGAGAGGAATGTAAACATTCGGATTTGTACCTGTTGAAAAACGGGTGAAATCACATCCAATGTAATAGGAATCGGTTTTACTGATGATTTCCTTAAGGGTTCCCCTGTCCTGAATTACGATTCTCTTTTTAAGGATGTTGGGGTTATATTGCGAAACATCAGAACAGTAGTTGATGTTTGTAATGTCCTCATCCGAAAAGGTTACATGCGGATATGGTGAAAGCTTGTCTAGTGATACGGTCTTATACCTTGTGAAAGGATGTCCTGTGCTTACCTGCACGGCTACCCTGCTTGCCTCAAGAAGATGTGTCTCGAGGTCGACACTCTTGCATTTTTGCAGGAAGGAGTGCTCCTGGTCACTTGTATAGTGAAGAACACCGATGCTGTAAATCTTGCTGCTTACCATATGGATGATGTTGTCTGTTGTATCCTCCTTGATGGCAAGGTTAAGGTTTTCCTTTCCGATGCATCGCTTCATATAATAATCGATAAAGGACTGGATGACCGGAGAGCATCGCTGCGTTGCAACAAGAAGTGTTTCCTGGTTGTTGTTTGATGGTGAAAAATACCTGCCCTCGAGCTCGTCTATCTCAAAAAGAATCTGCTTAAGCCTTTCAATGAATTCCTTGCCGTCATGTGTCGGGATTACTCCCTTGGTGGTTCTCTGGAAAAGGCTTATGCCTATCTGTGCCTCAACCTCCTGAATGGCCCTGCTTATTGATGACTGTGAAACATAAAGATTAGTTGCGGCACGGTTAATGGAACCGGCCTGTTCAACGGCTACTATATATCTGAGTTCTCTTATGTTCATGGTGATTCTCCATCTGTTATGCGTAAATCATTTTGCTTTGCATAACAAATAATAACAGATATGGAAAACATTAACAATAAATCTGGAAAAATCGTTATGCCCGATGTGCATAGTTGCTATGCTCAATTTGTTATTCATTTGTCAGAGGGAGTTATTTATAATCTAGTTATGCGATATGAGAAGAAAAGCGAATTATCATATCAAAATAAATACCCGGTAAAAAAGCTGAAAACGTAGGGAAGAAAAGGAGAGACAAAATGTCAGCAGTATTAAAAATCGGTGTAATCATCGGCTATGTAGCAATCATTTCATTTATTGCAACATACCTTGGCAAGGGCAACAAGACCTATAAGGACTTTGCCATTGGCGGATCAAAGATTCCGTGGTATGTAATGGGCGGAACATTGTTCTCAACATTCTGTGGTGGTGCAACAATGGTAGCCTATGTTGGTAACTTCTATTCACAGGGTATGATCTGGATCTGGATCCCGATTCAGGTAGTACTTGTTGGTGTTATCTATCTGTTCCTTTATAAGAAGGTATTCAACCTTCGTCAGGTTTCAACAGCAGATATCATGACACTTCGTTACGGCGAGGAAACACGTCTTATTTCAACACTCGTTGTCCTTCTTGCAGAGGTTGGTATGGCATCAGCTATGCTTAACACATGGACATCAATGGTTACAACATACGTTGGTCTTGCTCGTCCGACAGCAATGTTACTCGGATGCATTCTGTTCTTCGTAACAGCAGCTCTCGGAGGATATAAGGGAGTAGCTACAACAGACGCCATCCAGGGCGCAATCATTATGGTTGGTCTTATGGCAGGTGCTTTCGTATTCGTCGGTAAGGCAGGCGGACTCGGAGCAATCGCTGAGGCAGCTGGTCCTGAGAAGATGAGCATTTTCTCAACAGCTAACGGATGCTCATTCATCACAATCCTCGGTACATTCGTATCAAGCTTTGGTATGCATATGGCACTCCAGTCAGGATATGTATCACGTATCAACTCAGTAGCAACTCCACAGGATGCTAAGCGTGGTATCTGGGTATTCATTATCGGCCAGGCAGTAGGATTTGGTATCTTAATCCCGATTATCGGTCTTTCAGGAAACGTTCTTCTTGCAGAAGCAACAATCGGCGATTCTGTAATCGGTACACTTATCGATATGTACATGCCTAACGTAATTGCTCTTATTTATGTAGCAGCTATCGTATCAGCAGTACTTACAACAGCAAACTCATCACTTCTTTCTGCTTCTATCTGTGTAACAAATGATATCTACGGCGGAATGATCAACAAGAACGCTACAGATAAGCAGAAGATGCTTGTTTCAAGACTTTCAATCATCGGATTCATCATCCTTGCTGTACTTCTTACAACACAGTTCAAGTCAATCATCTCGATGATGTTTGTTAACTACACAATCAATGCCCTTATCGCAATCCCGCTCTTCGCAGGTCTTTACGGAAAGAAGGGTGGATCAACAGCTGCAAACCTTTCACTTATTCTCGGTGCTGCATCTGTTATCATCTGGTTACTTCTTGGAACACCGTTTGGAATCCACGTTGCCATTATCGGCCTTCCGATGGCAGGTATCGGATACCTTATCGGTATGAAGTTTGGTAAGAAGCCAACAGCAGAGCAGCTTCAGGCAGTTGAAGACGCAGGAATGAAGATGCGCAGCTAATGGTATTGGAGGAGACATTTAATGTTATCATGTGATACATTTGCACTTGGCAAGGACTTTTTCAAGGGCGGACAGAACGTGCTCGCAAAAAACAGCGACAGACCTGTCGGCGAGGCACAGCCTCTTTACTTTGAAAAGGGCGGAGACCACGGTGCGGGTGAAATGCTAAAATGTACACATCTGACTATTCCTCAGGCAGAACACACTTATTCGGTACTTGGCTCCAAGCCTTACTGGATCTGGGGCTTTGAAATGGGCGCAAACGAAAAAGGGCTGTATATCGGAAACGAGGCACAGGGCTCCAGAAATGCTGCCGAATCAGAAGAGGGAATGCTCGGCATGGACATGCTCCGTCTGGCACTTGAGAGAGCAGCCACGGCAAGGGAGGCGATAGATGTTATCGCAGGCCTTCTCAAGACCTACGGACAGAATGCCAACGCCAATGTCAGGTATGACAGAAGGTATGAGAACTCATACATGATTGTTGACCACGAGGAGATCTGGGTTATGGAAACAGCCGGTCGCGAGTGGGCAGCAAGAAAAGCTGGCAAATATGCCGCAATATCCAACTGCTATACAATCGAGGACGATTACGACTTATGTTCAGAGAACATGGAGCAGCTGGCAAGGGAGAAGAAGTGGATTTCATCAGCTGAAAAGATGAATTTCGCAAAGGCATATACACTTCCTGCAGCACGTCAGAGCCATTCGGTTCCAAGATGCAGAAGAATGAATAAGCTTATCTCAGGATTTGAGATTAAGCCTGGCTTTGAAGAGGTTTATCGTGTATTCAGGGACCACTTTGAGGGAGAACTTATCGAGCCAAGATATGGTGCCGGATATGCGAACTTCATCTCAATCTGCATGCATGCCCAGGATTCAATGAGTGCCCAGACAGCAGCATCAATGATATTTACATATGATGATGTGCTCGGAAAGGTATTCAGATATGCACCGTCAGTTCCGTGCTGTTCGGTATACATTCCGGTTTACTGGACAGAGAGCGTTCCTGAAATACTTTCATCAGGCAGGAGATACTATGATGAGGAATCCCTCTGGTGGAGTGTTGAGAAGCTCGCAATGGCAGTAAGCATCGATGAGGACCAGTTTGGGGATGCTGTACGTAAGGAACTTAGGAAGCTTGAAAAGGAAATTGCAGACGCTACAGAAAAGACCGAGGAGGAGGCAAGAAAGCTTATTGCCTCGGGAGACAGAAAGGCTGCAATGGAAATTCTCAATAAGCTTACAGAGGAATCAGCAGTAAAATTAAGAGACAAGGCAAAGGAACTCTTTGTTCCGATTGGTGAGGCTCTTAGGAAAGAAGGAGGAATTTACGGCCAGCGTAAGGACTTCCTTGAAGAGTATTGTGAATGGGCAAGAATGTCCTTCATATAAGTTTAAATCCTATCCCAAGAAAAGCCCGTCTGAGCAATTGTTCGGACGGGTTTTTGCTTGCTGTTTTACCATTACCGGTGTTGATATTAAGGATAGTTTGCTTTAAAATAGAAATGTTATGAATAAGAAAATCAGCTTGTTACAAATGATGTTTACATATGTCGGATGCTTCCTCGGGGCAGGCTATGTGTCAGGGCAGGAGCTCTGGCAGTATTTTGGTTCGTATGGAAAAATAGGAATCCCGGGACTTTTCCTTGCGATTTTTCTGCTTATTGTGGCATCTGTTATTACGATGTTCCTGGCATACGACACCGGGCTTTTTGGAATGGACGACATAATCGTAATGGGAGACAGGCCCATTCTTAAAAAAATCTTCGGATATTTCGGAGTATTCCTTTTCTTTAGCATCGGATCGATCATGACGGCTGGAATAGGAAACCTGACGCTTAGCCTCGCAGGACTTCCCGAGTGGACCGGAGCACTTGTTGTTACGATTCTTGCCTCGGTAGTAGCCTATAAGGGACTCGAGGGCATGGTGGCTGTATTTTCATATACATCGCCGGTTCTTATAGTTGTTGCCGTAATCATATGCATTGTTCGTCTTTCAGGCCATGCAAATGCAGTTGACCTCTCGGGCGGTACGGTTAACCCGATGCTTGGACCCTGGCCGGTATCCGCGGTAAACTATATGGCAATGAACATCTTCGGTTCAATCGCACTTCTTTCACCGCTTGCACGTCACGTTAAGGGCGGAAAGAAAAGCATTGCGGTTGCAATAACAGGTGGAAGCCTCGTGCTTTTATTCGTGGCACTTTTAATAGTTTTATCACTTACAACGGCTGAGGGCGCAGTTGAAGCTGAAATGCCGATGCTCGTCGTTGCAAAGGCTGTCGGTTCCGTCGCATCTTGGGTTTACGGAATCCTCATCTTCCTTGCAATGTTCGGAGTGGCACAGTCGTCGTTTGTTGCGGTAATAAGCCACCTCGAATGCGAGTTTGAATACATAAAAAAGCACAGGCTTATTTTCATAATCATTATCGGTATCCTTACCTTCCTTGCAAGCCTTGGAGGCTTCTCGGGCCTTATTAGTATCGTTTATCCAGTATTTGGATATGTGGGAATACTGAGTGTAATATTCGTAGTAATCCACTACATTTTCAGGAAGAAGGAAATGAAGAATGATTGAAAACATTATTATCAGAAGATTCAAAATAGAAGATGCCGAGGAGCTTTCAGTCCTTATTAGAAGGGACCTAAAGGAGGTTAATACCGAGGACCAGAAGTGGGAAAACGATTACCTCTATGAGTTCTATACACCAGAAAATGTCATTAAGAATGCCGAGAACGGACATACGTATGTGATGGAGGTTGAGGGTACGGGTGAGCTTGTGGCAATCGGCACCATTAAGCCCCAGTCAAAGGCGAGGGAAACAGATGAGAATGAGTCGGAGATATGCTCATGCTTTATTAAGCCCGAGTACCTGAGAATGCATCTTGGAACAAGGCTTTTTGACACGCTGGAGGCAGATGAGTACTTTGTAAATGCGGACAGGGTATGGCTTACGACAAGCGTATACGCCGCACCGTTTTATGAGCACAGGAACTACAAGTATACCTTCGGCTATAAGGGTAAAAACGAGGAAAACCTCGTTGAGATGGAGAAAAGACCTAAGGACATTTAAGTGCGATACGGGGATATAGTATGCAGCTTTTTATTTAGGGGCTTACAGGATAACGATGCACCGACAGTGCTTTAATAACAATTAATAGTCCAGAGATGGGCACTTTCTGGTATCGTTAAACGAAAAAGAATGGTATAATGGACATATGCTTAAGGATGTGAATTGACCTCATATTAGATGACGGGCTTTTCTGGCCATGGGCTGGTTCATTAAGATAAAAATAAACATTGACGGCAGTATGATAGCTGCCTGGGAGACAGTGAATGTATAAGACTACGGGAATAATCGACAAAGAGGTTGTCGACAAGATACTTAAGAAAAAGAAGCCCATGTATAAGGTTGCAATGACATGGCTTATCACAGTTGCAGGTGCCGTATATGTGGTTGTTGCCCTTATGGGTGGAGACCTTTTTGGCGCTGTTATGGGATTCATAATGGCAGCACTTGGCGTAAACTCACTGTTTAGACTCCCTGCAAGATGGAAGAAGAGCCAGTATGAGGCTATTGATGCAAACGGCGGCGGAATAAGCTTTACAACGGAGTTTACCGAGGAAACAATAGAGATAACAAACAATGCCACAAGGGAGCATGTATCGGTGCCGCTTAGAATCCTTAGAAGGGGTCTTGATACAGATGAGTACATAGTTCTCTTTAACTACCGCGAGGATTATGCCCTTGTATTTAAGAAGGGCCTTGCACCTCATGAGATTGAAAAGCTTAAGGAGCACATCAATCTTAAGACAAACCAGAAATTCAGATGGATAAGATAACAAAAAGGACTCGGAGGAGTCCTTTTTAAATGCATTTTTATAGATATTGGTTTTATCCGCTGTCAGCTTATTTATTGATAGTGGAGGTTCTTATTGTAAGCGTGGTCGGGTGTGATGACGTAACCGGCTCAAGTCCGTTTAAAAGCTTCTGCATGTTTTCAACTGCAGCAGCGGATATCTCCTCAAGGGGAGCATGCACTGATGTGATTGAAGGATTACTCATATATGCAAGAATCGTGTCATCATGTCCAGAGAGAAGAATATCCTCTGGGACATTGAATCCGTTATGTATGAGGCATTTTAAGACTCCAAGTGCCGTATCGTCTGAGGCAGCTATAATTACGTCGGGAAGAGGCTTCATATCTTCAAGAAGACGCTTGCACTGTTCATATCCCGATTCATAAGCGTTCTGGAAATCATTATCGGTATTAAAAACAGAGCTGTCCTTAAGTACGGTTTTATGACTCTGACAATACTTTCTTATTGTATTAAGCTTGACATTTGAGGAATAGTCACGCATTGAACCGATAAAACTGAAATGCTCAGCACCCTGTTCCTCGAGATGCCTGCAAAGTAATTCCATACCAGGCTCAAGTTCAAGGAAAACAGCAGAAGTAGCCTTAACCTCGGGATTGGTGGAAATCTGAACCATTGGTATATGGAGATTTGCCTCAATGATCTGGTTAACTCGCATACCGTCATCAATACAGATGATACCATCGGCAAAGCCTGAACGGAGAATCTGTATGGCGTTTTCAATGTCACGCGGGGTAAGGAATTTGATGAAAAGCGGAATGAATCCCGCCTTAAAGCAGGCCTCCTGCATGAGGTGGATATACTGGCTGAAATACGGGCTTCGTGAATCCGGGACTGTTACTGCGATTACATTACTGTTACCATTTCTAAGACTTCTGGCAAGCTGGTTCGGATGATAATTAAGAGCTTCCACGGCGGAAGCTATCTGTTTTCTTGTCTTTTCACGCATATGGTCCGGTGAAAGGAAATATTTCGAGACTGCAGAAGGGGAAACACCTGCAAGCTTTGCCACATCCTTAATTGTTGCCATAAAACAGATCTCCTTAAAAACACTTGTGCCT
>JAUNDA010000115.1 GCA_030526295.1 Eubacteriales bacterium | reverse complement strand
TGAGATGTCCATTTTCGAGACAGGGTTCAGCGTGTATTGGCCTCCTCGCAAAATGAGATGTCCGTTTTCGATGCAGGATTCAGCGCACTTTGCCTACTATCCAAAACGAGATGTCCAAATTTCAGTTGGCGTTCAGCGTGAAATAAATAGCCCCCGATGTGAGATTAAATTCATTTCGAAAAATTTAATCTCACATCAGGGGTTTTCTTATTTAAGATTAACAAGTTAACATAAGTTTTAATCTCAAGTACAGGATTTTCAAATGTTAGATGTTTAGGTTGACATAAGTATTAATCTTGAAACTGAGATTTTCACTTGTAGATGCTTTGGTTAAAATAAGTAATCATCTGAGATTGAAATAATGCCTAAATGTAATGCATTTTGTAAAATAAAAAAGCGTTTATCAATCGTCAAAAAAGAAATGACACAAAGAGCACATGTCAATCGCCAAGAGAACAAGGTATGTGAATATATGCCAATCGTCAAGAGGAAATGACACGAGTAGTACTTGTCGATCGCCAAATGTGTATTGAAGTGTGTCACATGTCAATAGTCATGTAGGTATGGCCGGTGTATGGAATAAGCTTTTCCAGTACGTCGGCTGTTTTTAATTTCATGTAGCTTGTGGTGGTGCCGTCGGTGCAGCCGTAGTATTCCTCTTTTAGAACGTCGTTGTCTATTACGAGCATTACGTTTTTGGCTGTCTCGAGAAGGAGGCTGAAGAAGGTCGTTGCGCCGATTTCAGTGTCAAGAAGCTCGTGAAGCTTTGCCTCGGGTGCAAAGGACACACGTGAGATGCCAAGCTCTGAGCCAAACTGCTTTGTGGAGAATGGTTTATCCGCCGTTGTGACAAAAAGATAGAACATTGTCTGCTGGCGGTTACATACGCAGAGCGTCTTGACAGTCTTTACATCGAGTGTGCTGTCAATGAGGATGCAGTCCTCCATCGTGATGGCAGGATCGTTGTCGACTCTTTCAAAATATATATTAAGTTCATCAAGAACCTCATAGACTCTTTTCTGAAGGCCAGTTTCGAAGCTATCGGGCTTTGTGGTTTTCTTCTCGCTTACGGTTATCATATCATTATCTCCATGTATTTATGACTTTCTACAGTTTAACACATATTTATTTACTGTAAATGCTTTTTTCCGATTGTTGTGCTAATCGGATTTTTTGTTTATAATGAATTTAGGTATGCATATTCATGATGGAGGGAAATCATGGCTAAATACATTATGGCGCTTGATGCCGGCACAACGAGTAACAGATGTATTCTCTTTGATAAAAAGGGAAAGGTCTGCTTTATGTCGCAAAAGGAGTTTACCCAGATTTATCCGAAGCCGGGCTGGGTGGAGCACAATCCGACGGAGCTTTGGACAACCATGCTCTTTGTCATGAAGGATGCTGTCAAGAAGGCGGGCATCACATATAAGGACATTGCGGGCATTGGTATTACAAACCAGAGGGAGACTACAATCGTCTGGGACAAGGCCACGGGTATGCCTGTTTACAATGCGATTGTGTGGCAGTGCCGCCGTACCTCCGAGTACTGTGACTATCTTAAGGCAAAGGGGCTCGAGGAGGTCATAAGGAATAAGACAGGTCTTACGATAGATGCGTATTTCTCTGGCACAAAGCTTCACTGGATACTTGAAAACGTACCTGGAGTAAGGGAGAGGGCTGAAAACGGCGAGCTTCTTTTTGGAACCGTTGAGACATGGCTTATTTATAACCTTTCAGGCGGTACAATCCACGTTACTGATTATTCGAATGCATCAAGGACGATGCTTTTTAACATAAACACACTCACATGGGATAAGGACATCCTCGCTGAGCTTGGCATTCCCGAGGTAATGCTTCCGGAGGTTAAGCCAAACAGCTGTGTGTACGGACTTACCGATAAGGAGTTTCTGGGCGGACCCGTTAAAATTGCGGGTGCGGGCGGAGACCAGCAGTGTGCGCTTTTCGGACAGACCTGCTTTAACGAGGGAGATGTCAAGAATACATACGGAACCGGCTGCTTCATGCTGATGAACATAGGTGAAAAGCCTGTTAAGAGTAAGAACGGCCTCGTTACGACGATAGGCTGGGGCATTGACGGTAAGGTTACATATGCACTCGAGGGCTCAGTGTTTGTGGCAGGTGCCGCAGTGCAGTGGCTAAGGGACGAGCTTAAGCTTATCGAGAGCGCGGGAGACAGCGAGTTCTTTGCGGGTAAGGTTGAGGATACAAACGGTTGCTATGTGGTTCCGGCGTTTACGGGACTCGGTGCCCCGTACTGGGACCAGTACGCAAGGGGCTGCATCGTAGGACTCACGAGAGGTGTTAACAAGAACCATATCATAAGGGCGACGCTCGAGTCACAGTGCTATCTCGTTAACGATGTTTTAATGGCAATGAAGGCGGATTCGGGCAATACATTAAACGCACTCAAGGTTGACGGAGGCGCAAGCCGAAACGACCTCATGATGCAGATACAGGCTGACTTTAGCGGTGTCAATGTCATAAGACCCGCATGCGTGGAGACAACAGCGATGGGTGCCGCATACTTTGCGGGACTTGCAGTCGGCTACTGGAAGAATACAGAGGAAATTAAACGAAACAGAAAAATCGCAAAGATTTTTGAACCAGGATTAAGCGAAGACGAGAGAAACAAAAAGGTAAAGGGCTGGAAGAAGGCCGTAAGATATTCGTTTGACTGGGCAAGGGAGGACTGAAATTGAAGATACTTGTTACAAATGCAGGCTCGACATCACTTAAGTTCAAGCTTTTTGAGATGCCTGAGGAAAAGGTTTACTGCAATGCATATATCGAGAGGGTAGGCTCGGACAAGGGAATTTACACATATGATTCAGAGACTGAGCATATACATAAGGAGAATCTGAGCATCCCGGATTACAGTGCAGGAATCAGGATGTTCATCGATACCATAAGGCCGCATTTTGACATAAGCGAGATTAAGGCAGTGGGCTTTAAGACCGTGCTCAGTAAGGACCACTATGGCGTGCATGAGCTTACGGAGGAGGTGCTTCAGGGAATGAGGGACTTTATGTTTGTGGCACCTGCGCACAATACCGCTTACCTTGAGGCAATCGAATCGGTTAAGGGTATTATTAAAAACGTATCGTTAATCGGTGTTTTTGAGACTGCCTTCCATACAACCATTCCAAAGGAGAGGGCAATGTATTCAATCCCCTACGAGTGGTATGAGAAGTATGGAATAAAGAAGATGGGATATCACGGCGCATCCCATGAGTATGCCTCAACAACTGCTGCACAGGATGGACCTGCTTCTAAGATCATCACCTGCCACCTTGGCGGATCATGCTCAATATGTGCCGTTAAGGACGGAAAAAGCGTTGACACTAGCTTCGGCCTTTCACTGCAGGTTGGAATCATGAATTCAAACCGTATCGGTGACATCGATCCGTACATCATGCCGTATCTTTTAAGTGAGGGCATGACAATGGACGAGGTTATGAATGGTGTTGGAAAGAAGGGCGGACTTCTCGGAGTATCGGGAGTTAGCGGAGACCTTCGTGAGGTAATTGAGGCGGCTGAAAACGGAAATGAGAGGGCTGAG
>JAUNDA010000030.1:4705-24140 GCA_030526295.1 Eubacteriales bacterium | reverse complement strand
AATAAAAATGAACAATAAAAAAGTTGCGGATTAATTCTCCGCAACACTTCTTACGTAGTCTATGAAGGCCTCTTCCGCTTTTGGAAGAGGTCTTCCTTTTAGCCAGACGAAATGATATTCAAGATAGTTCTCGGGATTCACAATCTCCTTCATTATGATTGATGAACCAAGATGATAGTCGGCCTTAGGGAAGATACTGATACCGATATTGCTGCCTGTGATGGCAACGATGTCAAGGTAGTTATCCATCTCACAGATGATATTGGGCTCGGCATTTACCTTCTTAAACCATTTGTAAACGAGTTCTATGATGGCAGGTCTTGTCGGTGTGATTACCCTTTCTCCAACCAGGTCCTTTAAATCGATAGTGTTTCCCGGACGTTTTGCAAGAGGGTGGTCGACATGAATGTATGCCGAAAGCTTTTCCCTGCCTACAGGGATGGTGTTTAATAGCGTGTGGTCAACCGGTGCCGTTATGATGGCGAGGTTGATGAGTCCGCTTCGAAGCATTGTGATAAGAGACTCACTGTTACCATCCATGATTCTGAAGCGAAGGTTCGGGTACTGGTTGGCAAGTACCTCAATCCACTTTGCGGCGATGTTCGGGGCTGATCCCTCAACAAGTCCGATTGAGACTGTTCCGGTCATTCCCTTACTCATCGATTTGATCTCTGACTTTGCCTTGTCGGTAAGGTCAAGAATCTCCTTTGCACGTCTGTATAAAAGCTTTCCGGAGTCGGTAAGCTCGAGCTTTCTTCTGCCTCTTATGAAGAGAACAGTATCGAGTTCCTCCTCAAGAAGTTTAATCTGGTTACTAAGTGGGGGCTGGCAGATTTTCAGCTTTTCCGCTGCCCTGGTAATATTCAGTTCTTCTGCCACAACAACGAAATAATTAAGTGTTCTGATATCCATTTCGGCCTCCTTTTTTCCTATGATAGAAACAATAATTGCTTTTCAACGGAGAATATTATAATCTATTTTGTTTTAAGTATGCAAGTGCTATAATGCTGATTAAGTTTGAAAAGGCATTGGCCGCTGGGTGCTTGCACACAAGCGGAAAAATGGCTTTGAAAACGCGCAACATGAGCATGCAGAGGGGCAGGGGCCCCGCAGAATGCGAATGGGGCGCAGGAGTGTGGGAGTGCGAAGCACGGAACACTCCGTAATCAGCAAACGCCACGCAAAAATGTATGTGGCGGGGGCATTTAGCAGTCTGCCCTCAATGAGTATGCAGAGGGGTAGGGCCCCCGCGGAATGCGAATGGGGCGCAGGAGTGTGGGAGTGCGAAGCACGGAACACTCCGTAATCAGCATTATTTTTTGAGTTAACATAAAAGAGGACTTCATATGTGTGGCATCGTAGGATATACAGGATTTGAGGAAGCTGGCAATATAATCATCGAGGGTCTTAAGAGACTTGAGTACCGTGGATACGATTCGGCGGGAGTTGCGGTAAACGGCAACGACGGTATCTCCATGGTGAAGACACGCGGAAAGGTTGAGGTTCTTGAAAGTAAGGTCAGGGAGAATGGCGGCCTTAGTGGACACAGCGGAATAGGACACACAAGATGGGCAACACACGGACAGCCAAGTGATGTAAATGCACATCCGCATATGTCTGAGTCGGGAAAATTTGCCGTTGTCCATAATGGAATCATAGAGAATTATGCTGAGCTAAGAAGCGAGCTTTCCTCAAAGGGAATCACGTTTTTAAGTGAGACTGATACAGAGGTTATCGTTGCACTTTTAGAGTATTACTATGACGGCAATATCAAAAAGGCCTTCATGAAGACTGTTTCAAGGCTTCAGGGTTCATATGCCCTCGGTATTCTCTGCGCCGATGCACCGGGTTCTGTATTCCTTGCAAAGAACAAAAGTCCGCTCATTATCGGCATAGGTGCGGGAGACAACTACTTTGCATCTGATATCACGGCCTTCATGAGCTATACAAGGAATGTAATAGACCTTGAGGATGGTGAGTTTGCAGAGCTTAAGCCCGATGAGATAAAGGTTTTCGACTGCCTCGGACGTAAAATAGAAAAGGAAGAAAGACGTATCACATGGGATGTGTCTGCAGCTGAGAAAAACGGCTTTGAGCATTTCATGCTCAAGGAAATATATGAGCAGCCAAATGCACTTAAGCAGACAATCGAGCCGCGTATAAAGGGCGGCAGGGTGGTACTCGACGATATTGAGCTAAACCTTAAGGACATTAACAGGATAGTTGTCACAGCCTGCGGTTCGGCATACCATGCGGGATATGCGGGTAAATACATTATAGAAAAGCTCTGCAGGATAAATACTGAGGTGGAGCTTGCGAGCGAAATCCGTTACAGGGATTTTGTTATGGACGAGCATACGCTTGTCATCGTAATAAGCCAGTCAGGTGAAACGGCTGACACAATTGCTGCGATGAAGGAATGCAAGGGACACGGGGCTAAGGTATTTGCCATCTGTAACGTGGTTGGAAGCACTGTAGCAAAGCTTGCCGACTATGTGCTTTATACATGGGCAGGACCTGAAATCGCAGTTGCAACAACAAAGGGATATACGACACAGCTTGCTGCCATGACACTCTTTGCGGTATGGGGTGCATCGCAGCTTGGGATGATAAACGAGGAGACTGAAAGGGAGCAAACTGATGAACTTTTAAGGCTTCCAGCTGTAGCACAGAGAACACTTGATTTAAACACAAGTGTAATGGAGCTTGCGGCAAAGTACCACGAGATGAAATCCCTTTTCTTTATCGGCAGAAATCTCGACTACTGTGTTGCCCTTGAGGGCTCACTTAAGCTTAAGGAAATCTCATATATCCATTCAGAGGCATATGCTGCGGGTGAACTTAAGCACGGAACAATAGCACTTATTGAGCCGGGAAGGCTTGTAATAGCACTCTGCTGCTACAACAGGCTTTTCGAAAAGACAATGTCAAACATTGAGCAGGTTAAGGCAAGGGGTGCAAATGTTCTGGCAGTAGCCGATGTTGAGAATAAAAAGGTTATTTCGGAGGCGGATGAGGCGCTTCTCATTCCTAAGGTGAATGAGTTCTTCTTCCCGATTCTTGAAATCATACCTCTTCAGCTTTTCGCATACTATGTTGCAAAGGAGAACGGATGCGACATCGACAAGCCGAAGAATCTTGCAAAGTCTGTAACCGTTGAGTAAACGGTAAATATAGAACGTTATATAACTAGAAGGGAGCGGAAAAAAAGTGTCAAAAAAGTATGACGTAATTGTAGTTGGCGCCGGTAACGGTGGCCTTTCTGCAGCAGCTTATCTTGCCAAGGAAGGCAAGAAGGTCCTTGTACTGGAAAAGCATAACCTTCCGGGTGGATGCGCAACCAGTTTCGTAAGAGGAAGATTTGAGTTTGAGGCAACTCTTCATGAGATGTGCCAGATGGGTGAGGGAGAGAACGCAGGTGCGGTTAGAAAGCTTCTCGACTCATACGGACTCGATGTTGAATGGGTAGCCATTGATGAGGCATTCAGAACAATCTGTACAGACCCTAACAACAAGTATGATGTAACATTCCCTGTTGGTGTTCAGGAATTCATCGATGAGATGGAAAGGGAGGTTCCTGGAACAAGGGAGCTCATGACAAACCTTATGGAGTTCTCACGCTTCATCTGTGACGGTGTTGACTGGCTTGATAAGCATGACAATGAGCCAAGCCCGCTTGCTAAGATTGACATGATGATCAACTGGCATGACCTTATGAAGATCGTACCTGTTCCGACAGATACATTCCTTCGTAACATCGGAATGCCGGATAAGGCAAGGGAAATCTTTGAGTCTTACTGGGACTATGTAGGTGTTGATTCAACACTTATGAGTGCTGCCGTATATCTTTTCATGACTTATACATATCTTACAAGAAAGCCATATATCTGTAAGAACAGAAGCCATGAGATTTCAATGGCATTTGATACAGCCATCAGAAAGATGGGCGGAGACATCTGGTATAACTGCGAGGTTACTAAGATTGACGTTAAGAACAACGAGGTTAAGGGTGTTGAGCTCGCTGACGGCACATATCTTGAGTGCGACAGGGTTATCTCAAACCTTATGCCAACAGTTGTTTATGACCGTATGATGGATCCGAAGGAGGTTCCGGAGTACGACAAGAAGCTTCTTAATGCAAGAGACCTTGCATCAACATGTATTACAGTTTACCTTGCACTTGACATTCCTTACGAGGAGCTCGGCTTCAAGGCATATGATACATTCCTTCGCCACACAGGTGACAACCACGTTCAGTACGATTCATCTGCTGAAATCGCAACACATAAGGATAACTGCGTAACAATCATCAACGAGGTTATCCCGGACTGCACACCTGAGGGAACAACATTCGTTCAGTTTGCAAGATTCTATAAGACAGACGCTTGGAACGAGAAGGTTGTAAGCGAGAAGAATTACTTCAAGTTAAGAGACCAGGTTGCTGACGAGACAATCAAGCAGTTTGAGGATTATCTCGGAAAGTCAATCAGAGACCATATCGAGGAAATCGTTGTTGCAACACCTGTAACATGGGCAAGATACCTCGGAACTCCTTACGTCGACGTATATGGATACAGAGCACAGACATGGGACGGAATGTTCCCGAGAGTACAGATGGGCCACAAGGAAGACTACACAATCAAGGGTCTTCGTTTCGTAGGCGGACACGGTACACAGATGGACGGATATTCACAGGCTTACATGTCGGGCAGAGAGCAGGCTCGCTATATGCTTCAGGATATGAAGGAGGGCAAATAAGATGGCAAAATATAATTATGACAAGAATATGCTCAAGGGCCTCGGCGTAGGAGCATTCCTCGGAGAGGTAAAGCTTCGTGAGAAGCATATCGAGGAGGCTGAGGCTGTTATGCCAAAGTCTGTATTTAACCCGAATATCGTAGCAGCAAAGCTTCACCCGGCACACCAGAACGGCGTTATCGTAAAGGTTACAGAGTATAACGGAGCAAAGAAGTATACAATCGCAGCTGATAAGGAAGCAGGAACAGAGAAGCTCGCTTACTTTAAGTCAGGCCAGTATATCGCATTTGAGCTTGAGATTGGTAGCGCATATGTATGCAAGCCATATTCACTCTGCTCAACACCAAGTGCAGTTTTCGCAGATGACAGCATTTATGAGGTAACTGTAAAGAAGACACAGAGCGGTTTTGCATCTGATTTCATCCTTGATACATGGAAGGTTGGAACAAAGGTAGTTATGAGCGGCCCTCTCGGACACTTTAACTACGAGACACTTCGTGACAGCAAGGAGGTTATCGCTGTTGCAGGCGGAAGCGGAATCACACCGTTCCTTTCAATGGCAAAGGCTATCGTTGCAGGTGATGAGGACTTTAATCTCACAATTCTCTTTGGTTCAAGGACAGAAGATGTTATAATATTAAAGGACGAACTTGAGGAGGCAGTTGCAAACTCAAACGGTAAGGTCAAGGTTGTACATGTTCTCTCTGATGAGGAGAAGGCAGGCTTCGAGCACGGCTTCATCACAGCTGAGCTTATTAAGAAGTATGCAACAGGTGACTATTCACTCTTTGTTTGCGGACCGAAGGCTATGTACAAGCACATGGACGGCGTTGTTAAGGAGCTTGGACTTCCTAAGAGAAGAGTTCGTTTCGAGATGTCAGGCGAGTACGGAAGCCCGGTTAATGACGAAGCATATCCGAAGGAGAACGCAGACAAGACCTTTGAGATCAAGGTTTGGATCAGGGGCGAGTCACAGACTGTTACCGGTAAGGCAGACCAGTCACTTCTCCAGGCTATGGAGGCAGCAGGAATCCATGTTCCTTCAGACTGCCGAAGCGGCCAGTGCGGATGGTGCCATTCAAGACTTATCAAGGGTGATACATATATTCCTGAGTCAGCTGACGGAAGAAGACTCGCTGATAAGAAGTTTGGATGGATTCACCCATGCGCAACATATCCGCTTTCGGATATTGAACTCGAGGTTTTCCCCATCCGCTAAGTTAAAGGAGGAAACAAAATGATTGCTTTAATAATAATAGTTGTATTGATTGCACTTCTTCTCATTTCGTGCATCTGCATCGTACCACAGGGAAGTGCATGGGTTATCGAGTTACTCGGTAAATACCAGGACACATGGAAGGCAGGAATGCATCTTAAGGTGCCGATTCTTTACAGGGTCGCAAAGAAGGTTTCATTAAAGGAGCAGGTAGCTGACTTTGAGCCGCAACCTGTTATCACATCGGATAACGTAACGATGATGGTAGACTCAGTAGTATTCTTTGAGATTTTCGATGCAAAGCTTTTCACATATGGTGTTGAGAGACCAATTGCAGCTATTGAAAACCTCTCAGCTACAACCCTTCGAAACATTATCGGTTCGATGACACTTGACCAGACACTTACGTCAAGGGATGAAATCAACGGACAGATCACATCAATCCTCGATGATGCCACAGACAAGTGGGGAATCAAGGTAAACAGGGTTGAGGTTAAGAATATCGATCCCCCTCACTCAATCGTTGAGGCGATGGAGAAGGAGATGAAGGCAGAAAGAGAAAAGAGAGCTGTTATTCTTAATGCAGAGGGTGAAAAGCAGTCAGCAATCACCAAGGCAGAGGGTGAGAAGGAGGCAGCAATCCTTCGTGCCGATGCCGTAAAGGAACAGAGAATCAGGGAGGCCGAGGGTGAAGCTGAGGCCATTAAGAGAGTCCAGCAGGCTAAGGCTGAGGCAATCAGATACATTAACGAGGCAAATCCTTCAGAGAAGTATCTGGCACTCAGGTCATATGATGCAGCAGAGAAGATGGCTGACGGACAGTCAACAAAGATTATCGTGCCTAGTGACATCGCAAATCTTGCGGGTACATTAAAGGCCGTTAAGGAAGTAGTTGATAACAAATGATGAGGGACAATAATCGTCAAAAAAAGGCCTCACGCACCATAATCGGAATTGCCACAATGATAATACTGCTTGGCGTTTTCAGTTCGATGGTAGGTGAGGACCCCGATGCTTCAGTTGCCGTAAGCATACTTTCTGTGGCACTGATTGCAGTCGTTGTTTTCATTGTCGTTATGGCAAGGATGGGCAATGCAAGAAATGGTGGCGCTAAAAGGGTTACTGCAGCGGGCAATGGCAGTGCGGGGAAGGCAAACTACCAGAGAAAGCGTGCCGGCAGGGTTAAAAGCGGTACTGGTGTTGACCAGCTCCAGAATACGGGAGACGATTTCCTTGCACGTCAGAGAAGGGAAGAGCAGAGGCTTTATGAGATGTCTGACATGGCAAAGCTTAAAAGAAGTCATCAGCAAAAATGTGCTGCTGATTCCGTTAAACGTTCACATGAGATGAACTGCGATGCCGAAACGGTTCGAAGGGAATCAAGGTGATTAATAATCAAAATAAAGATACCGGAGTTCACAAAAGTGAATTCCGGTATTTTTTAAACTGCATTTTTTAAGTGGACCTTTTGTTAAATTGAGATATTCCACAAAATATGTAAGACACTCCCATTTCAAACCGTAAGGGTAAGTGGATTAAGTATGTCACGAAATGACAAATCTGTAGCCGAGGCCCCTTACGTTTTGAAGGTATTTTGGATGTGAAGGATCCTCCTCGATTTTCTGGCGAAGCCTGTTTATGTAAACCATAACGGCGTTTTCATCTATGATGGCCTCACCCCAGAGCATTTCATAAAGCATCTCCTGTGTGAAGATTCGGTTTATGTTATTTAAAAAGAGGCTGATCATCGCATTTTCCTTTGCGGAAAGGGGAATCTCAGTATCATTCTTATATAGTCTCAGCGTATTGGTATTATACCTGAATTCACCTGCTGTGATTTCTGCACCGGCTCCTGTTGTCGAAGCCTTACTGCGTCGGATAAGTGCCTTAACCTTTGCACCGAGGGTAACAGGGTTAAAGGGCTTTGTGATGTAATCATCGGCACCGATGTCAAGGCCATAAAGAGTGTCATAATCCTCTTTCCTGCCGCTTACAATTATAATCGGAGTCTTGATGTTTTTACCGCGGATAACCTCAATGACCTCAAAGCCGTCCATTCCTCCCATATTTACATCAAGAAGAATAAGGTCAAAGCTTTTTTCAGAAAGAAGCTTAAGGGCCTCCTCGCCGCTTGAAGCCGTCTCAGCCTCAAGGCCGTTGCTTTTTATGACCTTATATAGCATGGTTTGTACAGCCCTGTCATCATCAACTATAAGTACTGTATCTGCCATTTAAAAATCTCCTTTACACAAAGCTGAATATAAACTATTTTAGTATAGACAAGAGAGGTTTATTTTTCAAGGGGTACAAGGTGAAAAAAGACTGTAACGGAAAAAGGTGTTTTATAATAGGAATCCCGATAGTTTTGTTTCTGATTATCAGTGGAAGCATCATGACGGGTCATGTATTTAAGAAGCAGAACGAGGTTATTTCCGAAAACCAGGATGCACAGCTTCTTTATGCTGCTGAGACAATTGACAGAAACATTGCCAGGGTAATCATGGATACACGTGCCGACATGGACTATGTGATTAACAGGAGAGGCTTTGTCGAGGCTGAGGGAATCTGGAGGATGACAGGTAATTACGATGACCTCATGGGCAGGATGTCTGATAACCGCCTTACACAGGAAAGGCTGATTTCAAATATTATAGCAGTTAACCGTGACGGAGAGGTTATGTTTTCGACGGACGGTAGCCTTGAGTATTATTTTCCAAAGGTTGACAGGGAAACGGACCTTCGCCCCTGCATAAGAGATGACGGAAGGGTTTTTCTTGTGCTTTTTGGTGAGTCTGAGCACGGGGATATATTTTACGGTGCACTTATAGACATGTGTCTTTTCTATACGGAAATTCTTGGAGAAGCACTGATAAATATAATAATGTCGTGCTAATGGATGCGGGACTTCATGCCATAATTCATAACCATGACGGAACTGTACACGTTGACCCGACCTCCGGCTCACCGAGCACCACGGGTGTTTTTAATGTTGAAATAATTGTGAATGCGGAGAGGCGTGGCAAAATCGTGACGGATACCATAAGGCACGGAGACACTACTGCAAGAATTGCTGTTTTGCCGACAGCTTTTAATGAAAACAAGACCTTTGTAATAAGTATATATACGGATGACACTCGTCTTAGAGCACCTCTAAAGATTGCAAGCATAAGACTCGGTGCTTATACGGGCATGATAGTGGCAGGTATTGCACTTCTTTTCTTCCTCCTCACAAAGAGTATCATGAGAAATAATGAGGACAGAAAGGAGCTTGAGCTTCTTCAGGAAAAGACAGAGAAGACGGAGGAACTGATAAGGCAGACTAAGGAGCTTGCACACCACCAGAGGCTTGAGAGCATAGGTACGCTTACATCGAGCATTGCACATGAATTCAATAACCTGCTTACACCGATCATGGGCTACAGCCTCATGATGCTTGAAAAGATTCCGCCTGAGGAAACCGATATGTATGACGGTGCGATTGAGATTTATGAGGCATCGAAGAAGGCTAAGGACATTATCTCGCGCCTTAACCAGTTCTCAAGAAAGGACCAGTCGTCAACCTTTAAACTCGTAAACCCGGAGGAACTTATAAAGCATACACTCGAGGTTGTAAAGCCCGCAAAGCCTGAAAATGTCGAGCTTAAGAGTGACATTAGCTGTAATGGAGCATGGATTTATGGAAATGAGACGCAGCTTAGCCAGCTGATTCTTAACCTTATTCTTAATGCGTTCCAGGCAACTGAGAAAAAGGGCGGAAGTGTAACTGTTTCGGCAAGGGAAAATGAAGACAGGCTTATCCTTAAGGTGGCGGATACCGGTTGCGGAATACCGGAGGAGGTGCTTCCTCATATCTTTGAACCCTTCTACAGTACAAAGGAAACAGGAAAGGGAACGGGACTTGGACTTGCAATCGTACAGCAGATAGCTGAGCAGCATGGAGCCGAGATCGATGTGAAGACTGGTGATGGAGGCACGGAATTTACCATCACGGTTCTCACTGGTCCCTCGTCAAAGCAGTAATTAAACAAATATGAATTATGAAAACACAGTCGTAAATAAAGCGGCTGTGTTTTTTGTTGCAAAAGGGCATCATGTGAATTTGTGCTCGCACAGTAATTCACATGATGCCCGTAAGGACATGGAGCACGCAGTGCGGAATGTCAGCTAGGCGGAATCGAGTAGGAGACAGCCTACTCGATTATCCCGAATGAGCCGTAAAAGTTGGAAAAACGCGCGTGTTGAATGTGGAGAGATGGGGTTAATTTTGCAAAAATGACTGACAAAACAATAAGGCACCAAGGGGAAAGCGGATAGAAAAGCGGCTTGAAAAAACGGGTGGAAAAAGGATTAACATACATTATGCCAAACATTAACAGATTTTAAGGCGGCATTTATTTTGCTTAAAGGTTAAGTTGTTAAAATATGGTCAATCAGTAATACTGAGCGGCCGGGATTCATAACATGCTATTTCCTTCCATTTTAACATTCACGAAACAGTAAGAAGCCCGGCTGCTCATACCCCTCCAATTAATACATTATTTAGGAGATAAATAATGCTTGAAAATATAGTTGAACAGATACTAATGGTTGTGATTCCGGTTTGCGAGATATTCGGAATCATTGTTGTCGCGGTTTCAGCCGTTAGTGCATTCATCAAGTATGTCGAGGCACTTTTTGGAAAGAAGGGAAGCGATATCAAATTCCAGCTGGCATCGGGACTGGCGCTTAGCCTTGAGTTCAAGATGGCAGCCGAGATTCTAAAGACGGTATTAATACGTGAATTCAGCGAGCTTATGGTTCTTGGAGCCGTAATCGCACTAAGAGCGCTGTTAACATTTCTTATTCACTTTGAAATGAAGCAGATAGAACACAAATAATTACAAACAGGAGAACAACATGAAGAAGAGAATTATCGCAACAGTATGTTTACTCGTGAGCGCATGCATGCTCATGGTAGGCTGCAGCTCTAACACAGTTGCAAAGGAAACAACAGCAGCTGCAACAACAGCAGCAGCAACAGAGGCAGCAGCAACAGAAGCTGGCGCTCTTAAGACAGGTCTTGCAATTCTTACAACAACTACAGGCAGCAAGGATGCTGGCGAGAAGGACGGTCTTACACAGGCTTACACAACAGTTGCAGCAGTTACACTTAACGGCGAGACAATCACAAGCTGTGTTATCGACGCTGTTCAGGCTAAGGTTAACTTCGATGCAACAGGAAAGATTACATCAGAGCTTACAGATTCTGTAAAGACAAAGGTTCAGCTTGGCGATGAGTACGGCATGAGAAAGGCAAGTGCTATCGGCAAGGAGTGGAACGAGCAGGCAGCAGCATTCAGCGCATATGTAACAGGAAAGACTGTTGCAGACGTTAACGGAATCGCTGTTACAGAGGAAGGCAAGGCTACAGACGCTGACCTTACAGCAAGCGTTACAGTTAAGCTTGGTGCTTTCAAGGAGATCTTCGCTAAGATCGCTGAATAAAAATTGAGATGGGACAGGTTCCCATTAGTGGAGAATTGAATTGAAAACAAAAATCATGTCAATAATTCTCGCGGTTTGTTTACTGCTCTGCGGATGTTCCGCAGGGCAGTCTTCCGCAAATAAGAAGAAATTTCAGGCGAGCTTCCTTGAACTTTTTGACACGGTGACAACGATTGTGGGTTATGCCGACAACGAGGAGGAGTTTACTAAAATCTCCGAAGGACTTCGTGATGAGCTTATGGTTTACCATCAGCTTTATGATATCTATAACGACTATCCTGGCATTAACAACATTAAAACAATCAATGACAATGCAGGAGTAAGTCCCGTAACCGTTGACAAGAGAATCATCGACCTTCTCGTTCTCTGTAAAAAGCTTTACGGTGAAACAAACGGCAGGGTCAATGTCGCAATGGGAAGCGTGCTTTATTTATGGCATGAGGCAAGGATAGACGGTGTGGACGACCCGGAGAATGCAAGAATTCCCGATATGGAGGCTCTTAAAAAAGCCGCAGAACACACCAATATTGAAAATGTAATCATTGATGAGGAAAACTCGACTGTTTTCCTTTCTGACCCAAAGATGCGTCTTGATGTGGGAGCCGTTGCAAAGGGCTTTGCAGCAGAGGCTACGGCAAAAAGCGCACCGGAGGGACTTTTAATAAGTGTCGGTGGCAATGTTTGTGCCACAGGACCAAGACCAGACAAAAACAGATGGATTGTAGGCCTTCAGAATCCCGATCTTAGTGAAACCTACCTTCATACGGTATGGCTCACTAAGGGAGCCGTTGTAACAAGCGGAGATTACCAGAGATATTATATGGTTGACGGTGAGGCTTACCATCACATTATCGACCCTGACACACTGATGCCGGCTGAGTACTGGAGGGCTGTTTCCGTAATCGTAGGGGATTCGGGAATCGCCGATGCACTGTCGACAGCCCTGTTTCTCATGAACAGGGAGGATGGCGAGGCACTGATAAAAAAATTTGGTGCTGTTGCACTCTGGGTTGATAAGGACGGAAATGAATATTACAGTGAGGGCTTTAAGGATTTCCTTAGAACCTGAGCATAGGAGATAGGTATGAAACTTGCATTTTCCGGAGGCATTCATCCTGCCGGACATAAAGAACTTACAAATAATGCGGTGCCTGTTGAGGCAAAGGCTCCTGAGATTGTAGCCATACCGCTTAAGCAGCATATAGGTGCTCCATGTACCGCACTTGTTGAGAAGGGTGCACATGTTTACATGGGACAGAAAATCGGTGACGGAGAGGGAATGACAGTTCCTGTTCACGCATCGGTTTCAGGTGAAGTCATCGCAGTTGAGCCAAGAAAGTTTCCTGGCTGGGGCGATGTTGAGTGTATCGTAATCAAAAACGATTTTAAGGACGAATTTAAGAGTGACCTCAAGGCCCACGACTCTGCAGATTCACTTAACGGTGACGAGATTTTAAGAATCATCCGTGAAGCTGGTATCGTAGGAATGGGCGGTGCGGCTTTCCCGACAAATATTAAGGCGAAGGTTCCGCTTGGCGATATTGATACAGTTATTGCCAATGCATGTGAATGTGAGCCGTATATCACATCGGACGACATGCTTCTTCGTACAAACCCGGAGAAGGTTCTCGGAGGCTTAAAGCTCATTGCTGAAATCTTAAGACCAAAGCGCATTGTTATTGCAGTAGAGGACAACAAGAAGGAGGCAATTGATGTTCTTCGCGGGGAGCTTAAGAATTATCCGATGATTGAGCTTTCAGTTCTCCCGACAAGGTATCCGCAGGGAGCCGAGAAGCAGCTTATTTATGCTGTTACAAAGAGGGAGGTGCCTTCAGGAAAGCTTCCAAAGGACATCGGCTGCGGAGTATTCAATACAGCTACATGTGCTTCAGTTTATGAGGCAGTAATCGAAGGAATGCCTGTAATCAGACGTATTGTAACCATTACAGGTGAGGGCGCAAATGAGCCTAAGAACATGATTGTCCGTTTCGGTACATCATATGAGGATGCCCTCAATGCAGCAGGCGGAATTAAGCCTGAGACTGAAAAGGTGCTTTCAGGCGGACCTATGATGGGTCTTGCACAGCCTGACCTTAAGTCATCTGTTGTCAAGGGTAACAATGCAATCCTCTGTCTCCTTCCACAGAAGAAGTATGATGAGACTGCATGCATCCGCTGCGGTAAGTGTACCGAGGTCTGTCCGATCCGCTTACAGCCGCTCTACCTTTACAGAAATGTTAAAAACGGCAACACCGAGGGCCTTAAGAAGCTTGGCATCATGGACTGCATCGAATGCGGATGCTGTGCATATGGATGTCCTGCAAAGCTGCCGCTTACGGAGAGCTTCCGACTTGGTAAAAAAGCAGTAAGGGAGGCAATGGCAAAATGAATTTTCTCGTAACATCATCTCCGCACATCCGTGCAAGTGTAACAACAAGGAGCCTGATGCGTGATGTAATCTTTGCGCTTATCCCGGCACTTGTAATGGGAATCGTTTTCCAGGGCGTTAGGGCTCTTGTAGTCACAGTTGTGAGCGTGGCAACCTGCCTTATCGCAGAATTCCTCTATGGAAAAATCGTTTATAAAAAGAATACCGTAAAGGATGCTTCGGCAGCAGTTACAGGTTTTCTTCTTGCAATGATTCTTCCTGCAAATGTGTCACTTGGCGCAGTAGTACTTGGTGCAGTATTTGCAATCATCGTTGTAAAGGCTCTTTCAGGCGGCCTTGGCAATAACATCTTTAACCCGGCACTTGCAGGAAGGGCAATCCTTATGCTTCTTGTACCGGCACAGATTATCCGCTTTGCGGCTCCGGGAACAGCACTTCCTCTTTTTGGAACAGCTGACATCATTTCAGCCGCAACACCGCTTCATGAGATGCGTATGCCTATCATTCCGAAGGTTCCTGTAATGGACCTTATTATCGGAAGGGCAGCAGGCTGTATCGGTGAGGTATCGGCACTTATGCTTATCCTCGGCGGAATCTACCTTATCGTAAGAAAGGTTATCTCATGGCACATTCCGGTTGCATATCTTGGAACTGTTGCAGTGCTTGCACTCGTTTTCAGTAAGACAGATGCACCGCTCATGTGGATGGTATATAACCTTGTAAGCGGCGGCGTAATGCTCGGAGCATTCTTCATGGCAACAGATTACGCTACAAGCCCGACATCAAATAAGGGTAAGCTTATCTACGGTATCGGCTGTGGAATTCTCACATATGTATTCCGTAACGTTGGCCTTTACCCGGAAAGCGTAACATATTCAATCCTTCTCATGAATGCTCTCTCATGGGCTATCGACCGTTTCACGGCACCGAGGGTATTCGGTAAGGAGAAAGGAGGCAGGGCATGAAGCAAAGCGGAGTATTAAAGGCTGTTATCGCTATTGCTGTATCAGCAGTGATTCTTTTTGCAACTTCAATGGCACTTAAGGGTGTGGCTGCTGCAAATACCGAAAAGGCAAATCTTGCCACAATGAAGCAGGTACTTCCGGGCTCTGAGACATTTACAGAGGAGGAGTACACAGGTGAGGATGCAAACATCGTAACCGCATACAAGAGCGAAAACGGATATGTTGTAGAGACAAAGGTTTTCGGATATGTTGATAACATCGTTCTCTGGGTTGGCGTTTCAAACGACGGAACAGTTACCGGAATGAGCGTCCGCGAGATTTCGGAAACACCGGGTCTTGGACAGAAGGCTCTTACAGATCCTTCATTCCTTTCACAGTTCCTTGACACAAAGGGAGACGCTGAAATCGGAACAAACATCGATGCCATTACGGGAGCAACTGTTTCCTCAAAGGCTATCACAAAGAGCATCAACTCGGCTGTTGGATTCGTAACAGGCGCAGATGTTGCATCAAGTGCATCAGAGTGGGGTGATTGGGATGAATAATAAGAAATATGTTGTAAATATTATCCTTGCCGCTGAGCTCGGAATAGTATCCCTTGTCCTTCTTCTTATGAAGACATTCGCGCCGGGTGGTGTTCTTCCGAAGATGAGTATTCCGGTAATGGTTCTTCTTTCTGCAATACCGATGTGCATCGAGTATTACATTGCACCGGAAAGCGAGAAAAACTTCTTTGTATCGGTTATCCTCGGCGCAGTAACCTTTACGGTACTTCCACTCTGTGCAGGCGTATTTACTGAGGTACCGGCAGTAAAGATGTTTATCGTGTCACTTGTTGTATTCGGAATCGTGTCATTTGTATATGGATGCATGGTAAAGAGAATGGATGAAAACGGCTACAAGAAGGCTGCACCAGTAGTAAATACAGTGCTTCTTTTCCTTGCTAGTTTCATTACATTCGGAATACTGTAAGTAAAACATAAAACATTAGAATATAACCTAAATAAATATAAGAGGGGGCCTCAGGGCTTCCTCTTTTCATTATCCCGGATGAGCCATTTTTGTAACAGCCTCTATGAAGACTAATCCTGGCGAATGGTCATTTCGTTAAGCGGGTGTTAATGGCGAATGTAACAGAAGTGTACAGAAAAGAGATCGACAAAGAGAGTGGCAAAATGACAGCACCTTGTTAACACAAAATTAAGTATTTTATTTACTCGAAAAAGGATATAATAGCCTCATGCAGTTAGGGCAGAAAAATACAGAAAATAAAATAGTGGAGAGAAGGCATCTTGCATCGGCCCAGATTATCATACTGGGTTTTCTTATGATGATTCTTGCAGGCACCCTTTTACTGATGCTTCCTGTATCATCAAAGGGACAGGAATCTGCCGGCTTTTTTGACTCGCTTTTCACTGCAGTTTCGGCAACCTGTGTAACTGGACTTGTGGTTCAGGATACGGCAACCTACTGGTCAGGCTTTGGACAGGCTGTTATACTTATTCTTATCCAGATAGGCGGAATGGGAGTCGTTACCGTATCGTTTGCAATCTCACTTTTCTCAGGAAAGAAAATCGGGCTTATGCAGCGAAGCGTAATGCAGGATTCTGTTTCAGCACACCAGGTCGGGGGAATTGCACGCCTTACAAAGTTCATTGTCATTACATCGCTATGCATTGAGGCTATAGGAGCACTTCTTTTAATGCCCACAATGATAGGAGAGTTCGGACTTGGAAGGGGAATCTGGTATTCGTTCTTCCATTCAATATCGGCGTTTTGTAATGCTGGCTTTGACCTTTTCGGAGTCAAGGAGCATTTTTCATCACTTACATCACTTTATAACAGACCGTTCTTTAACATAGTGATAATGCTTCTTATCACCGTCGGCGGGCTTGGCTTCCTCACATGGGAAGACATAAAGAGCCATAAGCTTAATTTCAAGAAGTACGCGATGCAGAGTAAGGTAATCCTTTCAACATCGGCAGTTCTTGTAGCGGTTCCTGCTGTATGCTTCTTTATTTTTGAGTATGCATACCTTCCGCTTGGAGAGAGGTTACTCGCCTCGCTTTTCCAGTCGGTAACGACAAGAACTGCAGGCTTTAACACAATGGACCTTAATGCATTAAGCGAGTCTGGTAAGTTTCTTTTCATTATGCTTATGCTAATCGGAGGTTCACCAGGATCTACGGCAGGTGGTATGAAGACAACCACAATTGCGGTTCTTTTCTCGCTTGCATTGTCAGTATTCATGAAAAAGAACCAGGCACAGTTTTTTGGAAGAAGGGTACCTGATGAGGCAGTAAAGGCAGCCGCAACAATACTTCTTCTCTATGTGTTCCTGGCATCCTCAAGTGCAATGGTCATTGCCCTTATCGAGGGAATACCGATTCTCACGGCACTTTTTGAGACAGCGTCAGCAATAGGAACTGTAGGACTTACACTTGGCATTACACCGTCCCTTGGCATTGCATCGAGAATCATTATTATGATACTCATGTACCTTGGAAGGGTTGGAAGCCTCACACTCATTTTTGCAACACTTAACACAATGGCTCCGAATGTATCGAATTTCCCACAGGAAAAGATCACAGTCGGTTAAAGGAGATTAATTATGAAATCATTTTTGGTAATAGGTCTTGGAAGGTTCGGAAGACACCTTTGCATGAGGCTTAACGAGCTTGATAACGAGATAATGGCAGTTGACACTGATGAAAACAGGGTCAATGCAGTTTTGCCATATGTTACAAACGCACAGATAGGTGACTGTACCAATGAGGAGTTTCTCAGGTCTCTTGGTGTGGATAACTATGACATATGCTTTGTGGCAATCGGTGATGACTTCCAGAGCTCTCTTGAGATTACGTCTCTTCTTAAGGACCTTGGTGCAAGAGAGGTCGTATCAAGGGCAACGAAGGATGTTCAGGAAAAGTTCCTTTTACGTAACGGAGCAGATGAGGTTGTTTACCCAGAGAGGGAGGTTGCGGAGTGGACTGCAGTTAAGTATGCCTCTGAGCATATCCTTAACTATGTTGAACTCGATGACAACATTGCAATCTTTGAGACTGATATCCCTGAAAGCTGGATGGGAAGAACGGTTGCAGATGTGGATGTCAGAAAGAATTACGGCATCAATATTGTTGCAATTAAGCATAACGGAGAGCTTATTCTTAATATTAAGCCCGATAACACCTTCAATAGCGGGGACACACTTCTCGTGGTTGGAGAGAATGACGACATAAGAAGAACCTTCAATACAATCATCACAAAGATGGCAAGGTAAGTATAGATATCAGACATGTTACAGATAAATCCCCACGGTATACGTAAAGAACTTGAAAAATTTGAAAAAATGAGTATAATATAGGTTAGCAGGTGATGCACAGCCTTATAAATGAGCGAGTTACAAGTGGGTGATGCACAGCCCATAAATGAGCGAGTTACAGCGGGGACAAGGATTCTTGTTCCCGTTTTACATTAATCAAAAGCTGTTATGAATGGATTAAAGATTTATGAGGTTAATCCTCGATATGTTAAATACTTATCTGGATTCCAAGACCATATTTTTATTTCTGATGGAAGTAAAGCGAACAGGAAATACGTCGGCATTATCTTGGAAATTGATGGCTTTAAATATTTTGTACCTTTATCCTCTTTTAAGCAAAAACATGAAAAAATGGGAGAGAGAGTGGATTTTATAAAAATCAAGGATTATGCAGTAATTAATATTAACAATATGATTCCTGTTCCAGATTCGGAGTTTTCTCTAGTTGATATAAATAGAATAGCCGATCAGCATTATAGATTTCTTCTACAGGCGGAGAGCAGGGAAATTAACCGCCAAAGAAACAGGATTATGAAGAATGCTGATATAGTGTACAAGCATAAACTGAGAAACGGGGATAATTCACCTCTGGCAAAAAGGACAAATGATTTTATGATTTTGGAGAAAGCATGTAAAGATTATTGACGAATTATCCGGCCTTTGGGGTTGTAATTAACACAATATTCTTATGTTAAAATAATAAAAGAAAAACTGTTGCAATACTTTGCAAAACATGATATAAATAACGCATTCCATAAAGAGAGGGCGAGAGACAAGCTCGAAGACCCCTCAGCAACCTGCAAAAATATGTGCAAGGTGCTAAAGCTTGAACGATGGCGAATATCGAATCCACGAGAGTCCGCTGTCACGCGGGCTCTTTTTGTGATATTAAGGCCCGAAAGACTCACACCCATTTAAGCTTGCTTAAGAATGGGCGTGAAGTCTTGAGGGACTACTGACATGAGCATGAAAGCGGCACGAAGTACCGCGATATGCGAATGGCAGGTAGGATTGCAAAAGTGCGTAGCACGGAGCAATCCGTATATCACAGTAGTGTTTGCTTATTAATGGGCGGATGGGTTTGAGGACCGTCCGGTCATGAGCATAAAAGCAGCCTGTGGCTGCGATATGCGAATGAGCGAAGAACTGCGGGAGAGCGAAGCTCGGAGCAGTTCGTAACATCAACTATGCATCAGGCTTATTAAGAATGGGCGTGAAGTCTTGAGGGACTACTGACATGAGCATAAAAGCGGCACGAAGTACCGCGATATGCGAATGGCAGGTAGGATTGCAAAAGTGCG
>JAUNDA010000030.1:0-4605 GCA_030526295.1 Eubacteriales bacterium | reverse complement strand
TAGCACGGAGCAATCCGTATATCACAGTAGTGTCAGGCTTTATCAACATATTTAAACACGTAATAACAGAAAAAGGAGAACATAAATGTACTATTACAGCAACGAAATCGTATGGAGAGGACACCCGGACAAGGTATGCGACCAGATCAGTGCCGCAATCTTAAAGGAGTGTATGAAGCAGGATAAAAACACAAGAGCCGGAATCGAGACAATGGGCGGCAAGGGCAAGGTTTTCATCACAGGCGAGGTTACAACAAATGCGGTACTCGATGTAAAAAAGATTGCTCTCGATGTGCTTGAGGATGTAGGCTACGGCAGAGACTTTGAAATCATTGACAACATCGGAAAGCAGAGTGCAGACATTGCACTTGGAACAAATGATTCTGTAGGCGGAGCAGGAGACCAGGGAATGATGTTTGGTTATGCCTGTGATGATACTGAAAGAATGCTTCCAAAGGCTATGGTAATGCTTCAGGAGCTTGCTGAGTGGTATGATGAAATCAGAAAAGAGGACAGCCGTTTCCTTCCGGATGGTAAGAGCCAGATAACAGGTATTTATGAGGAGGGCCTTAAGCTCACAGGAATCCGCGACTGGACTATCTCATACCAGAACACTGAGGTTGAGCGTGAGGAAACTGACAGAATAATCATTGACAAGGCTACTGAAATTGCAAAAAAGCACGGTGTTGAGGTCGAGAACTTCCTCGTTAATCCGACAGGTAAATTCCTTATCGGCGGCTTCGAGGGTGATGCCGGTCTTACTGGAAGAAAAATTGTAGTTGACGCGTACCAGAGCTTTGCAAACGTAGGCGGTGGATGCATGAACGGAAAGGACCCGACAAAGGTTGATTTCAGTGCCGCACACAAGGCAAGGGAGCTTGCAAAGAGACTGCTTCCGGGACACCACTATGTTGAGGTTCAGCTCTCATATGCAATCGGTAAGGCAGAGCCTCTTGCAATCTACATTGACTCAGATAAGGGCGAAATCAAGGCCACTCCTGAAATGTATGCAGAGTGTACTCCAGCAAGGATTATTGAGGACCTCAAATTAAAGGAAATTGACTATACAGAGCTTGCAAAATTCGGCCATTTCAGATAAGAAATCTGTTTTAATTCGCCACTCTGTGTGGTACAATGAAATTTAGTGAAATTTCAGACAAGTTTGGAGGAAACTATGTATTCAGACGGAAAAATCTATATTGGCAAGACAGCCGATGAAAAGGATGTATGCCTTTACACAAGACTAGCTAACAGACACGGTCTTATTACAGGTGCCACAGGTACTGGTAAGACAACTACATTAAAGCTCCTTGCTGAATCGTTCTCAGATGCAGGTGTTCCCGTATTCTTCTCAGATGTTAAGGGTGACCTCGCTGGAATGGCTACAGAATATCCCGTTACTTTCTGGGACATCTATGGCAACGAGGGTATCCCGGTAAGAACAACAGTTTCCGAGATGGGACCGATTCTTCTTGCAAAGCTTATGGAGCTTAATGAGACACAGTCAGATGTGCTTCAGGTAGCATTCAAGATTGCAGATGACAACGGACTTCTCATCATCGATACAAAGGACCTTAAGGCTGTTCTTACACATATCGGTGAGAATGCAAAGGAGTATTCATCAGAGTACGGCAACATTGCAAGACAGACTGTAAATACAATCATCAGAAACATCGTAGCACTTGAGTGCAAGGGCGCTGACAAGTTCTTTGGTGAGCCGGCACTTAACATCGCTGACTGGTTCACAACAGGACAGGGCGGCAAGGGCATGATCAACATGCTTGAGTGTAAGCAGCTCGTTAATGACGGTGAGCTTTACTCAACCTTCCTTCTCTGGATGTTAAGTGAGCTCTTTGAGACACTTCCTGAGGTTGGTGACCTTGACAGACCTAGAATGGTATTCTTCTTCGATGAGGCACACCTTGTATTTAAGAATGCAACTAAGGCTCTTAACGACAAGCTTCTTCAGATCATCAAGCTTATCCGTTCAAAGGGTGTTGGTGTTTACTTTATCTCACAGAGCCCAAGGGATATTCCGGATGATATCTTAAGCCAGCTTGGAAACAAGATCCAGCATGGTATGAGAGCATATACACCGGCAGAGGAGAGAGCAGTTCAGACAATCGCTAACTCACTCAGGGCTAATCCTGAATTCAATACATTTGAGACAATTCTCAACCTTGGAACAGGTGAAGCTGTTGTAAGCTGCCTTGATGACGGTGGTATCCCACAGATAGTTGAAAAGGTTAAGGTAAATGCACCTGTAACTATGGACCTCAACATCACAGAGGAGCAGATCAAGCAGATGGTTGTATCGAGCAATGCTTATCTCAGATACAACAACATGGAGGACAGGGATTCAGCATATGAGTTCTTCCTTCGTGAGGCTAAGCTCTTTGAGGAGAATGCGGCAGCCGAGGCTCAGCAGGCAGCTGAGGAGAAGGAAGCCCTTAAAAAGAAAGAGGGAACCCAGAAGGCAGTTAAGAAGGGTGTTAAGCAGGTTGCTTCAACAACAGCCGGCACAATCGGAAGAGAGCTCGGTAAGGGACTCGGCGGCGCAGTAGGCGGCAAGTTCGGTAAGACAATCGGCGGAAACGTTGGAGCACAGCTTTTCAGGTCTGTACTTGGAACATTCCTTAAGTAATTTATTTATGCAGTAAATCTGCAAAGGGCATATTTGCAATATTTGTAAGATAGAAGGCTTAAAACAATGATTATCATATCACTCCTTATGAGTGTAGCCGCATATGTAACCGTTTTGATTACTAGCGGACAGCTTGCAAAGGGAGCCTTTGAGAATACAGCAGACAGATTATATTTTCAGGTAGTAAGAAATGTCTTATGCGTAATAATGATGTTTCTTATTACCCGAACCTTAAAAGCATCGGGACTGACAATGATACTCGCGGCCGTAATGGGCCTCGCGTCACTTGTCAGTTCTTTCTTTTCGCTCATCTGTTATAGGCTCGGTCCGATAAGCATATCGGTTCTGTTAATTAACCTCATTACACTTATCATTTCGTCACTTTCCGGCCCCATTATCTGGGGAGAGGCAATTACTCTTTTCCAGATATTAGGAATTGTCATGGCAATGGCTTCAATGGCACTCCTTACCGAAAAGAGTGTTGTAAAAAAGGCATCCTTCATGTGGGTTGTGACGCTCATATTAAGCGGTATAAGTGCCGGAGTACAGGGACCGATTCAGAAGGTTCTGACAAACAGCGCCTATGCAGGTGAAAGGCAGGAGTTCGTGCTCTATACCTTCATCTTCTCGACGATTGCCTCAATCATCCTGCTTCTGTTTGTAAACGGCGCAATGAAGGAGAAGAGAAGCTTTAAGTTTAATAAGGGTATCACGTTTCTCTTTATTCTTCAGGCGGTATTGTCACTTTTCCTTAACATCAATAACCTTAAGCTCGTGGGCGAGCTTCCGACAACTGTCTTCTTCCCGGCATATACGGTAGGCGGACTGCTTCTTTCTTCTGTAATAAGCATCTACCTCTTTAGGGAGAAGCCTACAGTGAGAAGAATCATCGGACTTGTGATAGGACTGGTCTCACTCCTATTTATATCGGGAGTCGTGGGGTAAAAGCTCTACGAAATGGATTACACCAACGGGATGGATTAGAACATAACAGGCATTTTCATCCTATATTTCAGAGTTTCATTTTTGAGATGATGCATTTTTTGTATAAAACCATTACAGATAAGCAAAATGCCAATCTGAGATTAAATATTATGTAAACCAACGCATCTCGTAACGGGAAAACTTAATTTCAAGATGCAAACTTATGTAAACCTATTCATCCTACATTAGAAAACCCCCGATCTGAGATTGAATTCTTAAGTCAGAGTTTTATCTCAAATTGGGGGTTGTTTATTTCTCGCTGAATAGCAATTGAAATTTGGACATCTCATATTGGATAGTAGGCAAAGTGCGCTGAATCCTGCATCGAAAATGGACATCTCAATTGTTGGGAAAGCTAATATACGCTGAACGTTGCCTCGAAAATGGACATCTCATTTTGCGAGGAGACCAATTCACGCTGAGTCTTGCGTCGAAAGTGGACACATCTCATAACAAAATCAGTGGTCATGTTTTCCTGAACTTTCACTTATTTAAACTGAACTACTTCCCAATGGTCATGTTATTCAAAGCTTTTTGTTATTCTTACTAATGAAATCCGGCAGTCGAATAGTATTATTTTCAAAATGTGGTTTCCACGCTGACTTCTTGCCGGTGGTGGTCATGTTTTTGAAACAATATGTGCAATTAATCTAACCATAACTTCCCTTGAGTCATGTGGAATTCCAATTAATGTAATTTACGCTAAGCTTCGATTGAAAAAAGTCATGTTTTTCATCAATTCTCTTTTGAAAAACTGACAAACACACGTAATAGTTCACACAGTGATAAAAAGCGGCAGCTTCGTGATGAGGCTGCCGCGTTGTTGTGGTGTGAGAGAGGACGGCGGTCAATCACCGCCGCCTACTCGATTAACCGTTAATCCGGTTGGTGTTTGTATGTATTGAAATATTAGCAATAGTGCTTGCTGAAATTTTCCCTGGTGCTTCATTAATCATAATGCCTAGAGCGAATCATAA
>JAUNDA010000114.1 GCA_030526295.1 Eubacteriales bacterium | reverse complement strand
GACACGTAAGACCTTATAAGGACTGAGATTCATAATTACTAATTGATAGATGAGAGACGACTTAATTAAGAAAAAGTGGATGGTACACAGCAAAAAGGCTGATTTCGAGGGAATATCCAAAAGATTCGGAATAGATCCCGTTACCGCAAGGATTCTTCGTAACAGGGATATTGTATCAGAAAAGGAAATAGACATGTTTTTAAACGGCAGCCTCAGTGACCTCTACGACGCGTCACTGCTTCCTGACGGAGTTAAGGCTGCTGAGCTTATTGCGCAGAAAATCAGGGAAGGTAAGAAGATAAGAATTGTAGGAGATTACGACGTTGACGGCGTATGCTCAACCTACATTCTTTCAGATACGCTTAAAAATCTCGGTGCAGATGTGACCGAGGCGATTCCTGACAGAATTCTTGACGGATATGGAATTAACGAGAGGATAGTTGACGGCTGCATCGAGGATGGCATTGACACAATAATCACCTGTGATAACGGAATAAGCGCCTATGATGCACTTAAAAAGGCTAAGGACAGGGGGATTACCATTATCCTCACGGACCATCATGACATCAGAACAGACGAGGACGGATCCGAGATCCTTCCTGAGGCTGACACAATTACAAACGCAAAGCTTAAGGCGTCCGAATACCCTGAAAGCGAGATCTGCGGCGCAGTGACGGCGTGGAAGATGGCGGGCCTTATCTATAAGGCAATGGGCAGAAGTGAGGGTGAGAATCTCAAATACCTCGAGTTTGCTGCCATTGCCACCGTGTGTGACGTAATGAGCCTTAAGGGAGAAAACAGGATCATTGTTAAAGAAGGACTTAAGGCACTTAGTCGCGGTGCTGTCAATACCGGAATCAGGGCGCTCATTGATGTCAATGAACTGAAAAAGGAAATCACCTGCTATCATCTTGGATTTGTTCTCGGACCGTGCATCAATGCTGCGGGCAGGCTTGAAAATGCGAAAAAGGCACTTGAGCTTTTTAATGCCGCTTCATACGAGGAGGCTGTTGACAGGGCACAGTATTTAAAGGAGCTTAATGATTCAAGAAAGCTCATGACAGAGAATGGTGTCGCAGAGGCACTTAACGTGGTTAAGGCAGAAAAGGAGGATAAAAAAATCCTCGTTGTCTACCTGCCTAAGCTTCACGAGTCACTTGCCGGCATAGTAGCCGGAAAGGTTAAGGAGCATTACAATCGTCCTACAATCGTACTCACGGATTCAGAAAATGACGACAGTGTCATTAAGGGCTCAGGCAGGTCGATTGACACCTGGAACATGTTTGAAAACCTCCTTAAGTGTGAGGACCTCATGCTCAAGTTCGGAGGCCATCCGACTGCCGCGGGCATGAGCCTTAAGAGGGATAACCTCGAGGCACTTGAAAAGAGGCTTAATGACAACTGTACCCTTACCGATGAGGACATGGAGCTTAAGATATGGATTGACGTTCCGATGCCGATGAGCTATGTGACAGAGGAGCTTATCGGGGAGCTTGCAAAGCTTGAGCCATTTGGAAATGGTAACCCGAAGCCCGTTTTTGCGGAAAAGAACGTACATCCTGCAAACATGAGGGTTATGGGCAAGCTTCGCAATGCATTAAAGGCCGACCTTTATACCTCTGACGGTGCTATTATAAAAGGAATCGCCTTCGGTGACGGGGACAGCGTAAGAGAAGATTTCGCAAATAGTAAGAATTTCAGTATCTTGTATTACCCACAGATAAACGAGTACAATGGACTGAGAAGCATACAGGTAGTAATAGAAGATTATTTATGAACCAGCAGGAAAAAAACAGATGGAAATTAAAGGTGAAGCATGTGATAAGAGGCATGCTTTACGGATATAAGTCCGCGGACTTTGACGAGACAAATACCATTTTCACCGAGGAGGAAATGAAGACACTTCTCCTTAAGGCATGTGAGGAGCATGATTTAAAACAGTCCAAGGTTGCAATGGAATTTGCAAGAATCCTGCATGGTGAGCAGTACAGGAAGGGCGACGTTGAAAAGCTTAAGTACATTAGCCACCCCTATACACTTGCATGTCATGCGATATGCATGGGAATACATGATGATGACCTGATTGCCGCCTGCCTGCTGCATGACGTAGTGGAGGACACACTTGCTGATATTGAGGACCTCCCTGTTAATGACAATGTAAAAAAGGCAGTTGACCTTGTTACAAAGAAGCCGGATAACTCCGTTCCAAAGGAGGAATGGGAGAGAAAATATTACGATGCAATGAAGGATAACCCGATTGCGTGCATGGTAAAGGTTCTCGACAGATGCAACAATGTATCAATGATGTCAACAGGCTTTAACTATAAGAAAATCATTGAATACATCGGGGAAACGGAGGAATTCATCGAGCCGCTGTTTGATGAGATTATCAGGATGAAACCCGAATGGAAGAGCGCAGTCTGGCTTGTTGAATACCAGATGTTAAGTATACTGGAGTCAGTTAAGCGCTTTGTGTAATTTGTAAAAGACATTACCCGGTAAAAAAGTCACTCATGACACCGACTGGCATAAGTGCTAATAGGCTAAAACCGGTATGAAAAATTATTCATGACACCGACTGACAAAATGTCAGAGGAAATAAAAACAGGTAACAAGTTAAAAAGAAGAATAAAGGTATTTAAGGAGATACAAAATGAAGAACATTAAAAGACTTATAAGCCTCATGCTCTGCATTGCCATCATCTTTACTGCTGCAGGCTGCAAGAAAAAAGCACAGGAGACAGTTGCGGTAACAGAGGCAACAACAGAGGCTAAGACAGAAGCAAAGACAGAGGGACAGGCAACTGATGCGGTTCCGACAGAGTGCGACTATCCAAAGGATATCATCGAGGTTACAGATAACAAGGAGGTTATGACTGTAAGACTTGAGGCAAACAGCACTACAGGCTATTCATGGCAGTGGAAGATTTCTGACGAGGAGGTTTTTGAATTCCTGACAGGTGAGTACATTGCACCTAATGACGGCGCATTGGGAGCACCGGGACAGTGGGTAGGAAGCTTCAAGCCTTCATTTAAGAAGGACGGCGACGTTAAGGTTGAGTTTTCATATGAGAGAATCTGGGAGTCACAGCCAGCAAAGATCTTCACTATTGATGTAACCGTTAAGGATAACAAGCTTTACATTACAAACACATCAATGATGGAAAAGCAGATGCCTGTAATCGCAGACGGAACATACACTGTAGAGATTCATGCCGATGACTTTAGGAAGGAAGACGACATCTATGTTGCAGACGTTCAGGAGCCAAAGGCAGTAACACTTACAGATGCAGAGGTTGAGGGACTTAACAAGGGTGATGTAATCAGTCTTCAGGCATTTGGCCTTTACGACATCGAGGTTGAGTATGTTGACAAGAAGGCTGACGGATCAATTGAGATTAACAGGGACGTTCGTCTTGAGAAGGAGCCTAAGGCCGGTGTATGGTTCATGAGATCCTTTGATGATGACATCATCACATATCCGGTTTCAATGGGCCAGGTTGTATTCAACAAGGACACTGAGTTTGTTGACGACATGTCAAGAATCGCTTACGAGGACGAGCACAAGTTCGCTACTCCTTATGAGTGCGTACAGAACTATGGCGTTGTAACAGCTGAGATTGACGTCAAGGACGGAGTCGTAAAGAAGATTTTCGTATTCTAT
>JAUNDA010000029.1 GCA_030526295.1 Eubacteriales bacterium | reverse complement strand
AGCTTCTTCTGTTGTTTCCTGCTTTGGCATTATCTGTATAAAAGCTTTCTTAAATAAGCCGCTTTTAATGTATTCGCCAACCGGGATTATGATGAAAAACCAGAAGGGTACTGAATACATGAAGTAGTAAAAACCAAGCAGCATGAATCCGAAAAGCGGAAGCATTGTGATAAAAAGTGATGGTACGGTGTACTTAAAATACCTGACCGACAGCATGAATGCATTCAGGATTGTTCTTCCAACTGTATTGTCGAAAAACGCATTGAGCGGAAAGACATAAAGGAATGTAATCATCCAGATGAAAAGCGGAACAAGGAAAATTGCCGCAAGGACGCTTACTTCGTTACCAACCTTTACGAAACTGTAAAGCACAAGGTATATAACTGCGAGGAGAATGACACATAAAATGTCAATGAGGAAGAGCAGGGTACCCTTCTTAAATTCCTCGGCAAAATACTTGAAGAAGTGGCCTATGCCCGATGGCTTTTCATCCCTTATGTTAAACATTATCCTGTACATGGCCGTGGTGGATGCGCCCGCCGTAATAATGGGCAGGCACAGCAAAAGCCACACTATTCCCGTGAGCAGTATCGTGCTCACCTTCATCAGCCACTGGTATATCGGTGTTTCAGTACTAAACAGCCTTCCCAAGATTATTCACCCATTACCATAACCTGGATTGTACGTTTACGTCCGCGTGTCTGATCCCAGTCGATGAAATGAACGCGTCCGAACTCTCCAAGGTCAGCCTCGCCGTCCTCGATAACGATTGTTACGTTACGTCCGATGATTGATGAACGAAGGTGTGCATCTGTGTTGTGGCAGCCGAAGTTGTCCTCACCGTGCTCCTCAGCGAATACAAGTGCCTCATGACCAGGATGAAGGTACATACCCTCTGTACGGCATGTAGGAATCCACTCCTCGAAGCAGTTAACAAGGTCCTGCTGAAGTGTCTCAAGACCTGTCATTGACATATCGAATGCACACTCCTGTGTGATTACAGAACATGTTGTGTGGTGTGAATATACAACAACGATTCCTTCCTTGACACCTGACTTCTTAACGATTTCCTTTACCTCGTCTGTTACATCGTGGAAGGAAACTGCACGGTGTCTTGATTCTACCTTAAAACTCTCTCTGTAAACCATTTTTTACCTCTTTCTGTAAATGAAAATCTGATGCCCGCCTCCAACAAGTGGAAGCGGGGTAGTTTGCTTTTAATTAGTTAACTCCGAAGATTCTAGCTGAGTTAGCGTAGAAGATGTTGTTAACGTCGTTCTTACTGAGGCCAAGCTTCTCGCATGCCCTTCTGCAGGAATCGATTTCCTCATAGATGAAGAAGGTAATCTTGTCAGCCTCCGGATACGGGATGTCGCGCATATGCGGATCGCCTGAGTTGTCTCCGTAAAGACCTGCAGGAACCTCGTTGATGTATACGCCGTTTTCAACAACACGTCTAGCCTTCATTCTGAAGATCGGGAAGTCTGTTCCGTAGATGAATCTCTCAGGACCAAATACCTTGAGAACCTCTGCCATAACGTCCTCATTTGTGTTTGCTGTGAAATCCCAAACGCACTTCTTGAGGTCACTTAAGTACTTGATTCCCTCACCGATATCCTCCTTTGCATAAGCACGTCCGAGGTGTGCGATGATAAGCTGGAGATCCGGGTAATTTGTCTCGATTTCGTGAAGCTGTACGTAGTTAACAGGGTCTGCAAGACGCTTTGGTCTTGAGATGTGAATCTGAACTACCCAGCCGTTGTCATTTGCAAGCTTAAGCTGCTCCTGTGTGATGAAATCATAGATTCTGATTTCAGATGTCGGGATGTATGAAGGAGCAAACTCAAGATAAATCTTAAGTCCCTTGAAGCAAGGATGCTTCTTAAACTGCTCTAAGATGTGCTCACATGACTCTGAAGGATGTGAGATGTAAAGAGCAGGGAAGTTGTTGTCTTCAGCTGCCTTTGCTGTGTATTCGTTGTTTACAGCAAGGTCAATATTAACTGACGGCTGTCCGTAAAGAACTGAGATAACCTTCTTGTCAGGGAAGAGCTCTGCGTTTGTCTCGTTGAGGTCCTCGATTGGGTTTGACTTTGCAACAAGGCTCGGCCAGTTCTGTGAACGCTGGAGTGTATCCTCGCAGTAATAATGCTCAGGAATCCAGATATGTGTGTGACAGTCAATAAATGTGTCTGGAAGGAAGTTCTTTAATTTCTCCTCATAAAACTGCTTGTCATAGGGTTTAACATCAAGTAATGCCATTTTTAGTTCTCCTTAAATAAATCATTGAGGAGTGTTCTCATAACGTTAAAACGCTCGGGAACGCTCTTAATTTTCATACATTCGTTTATTGTGTGCATGTGGTCGCCGCTTGGACCGCAGCCGTCAAGTGTGCCAACGCCAAACTGTGAAACCCAGTTGCCGTCGCTCATGCCGCCTGTTGAAACACGCTCAGTGCTAACACCTGTTTTCCTGCCGGCCTCGTCAAGTGCCGCAAAAAGGATTTTTGAATTAGGTGTCACATGCATTGGCGGGCGTCTGAATCCTGATTCCTCAACCTCAATGCTGCAACGCTTATCAAAGGGCTCGCTCTTCATTCTTTCAATGAGTGCATCAACCCTGCTTATTTCCGCCGGGTCAAGGTAGAGGAGGCGAAGGTTTGCCTCTGCATAGTCAGGGACCTGGCCGTTATTAAGGCCGCCCTCAAACTTTGCAACATTGATCGTTGTTCCCTTTTCAAGGTCGATAAGGGCTGTGATTTCAGGAATCCATTTAGCAAGCTCTACAATCGCATTTGCACCCTTTTCAAAGTCGGCACCTGAGTGGGCACCGATTCCGTGCGCCTTTACGATATATTTCACTCCGCCCTTTCTTTCGCCTACAAACTGGTCGTTTGCACGTCCCGGTTCAAATACGAGACAGTAGGTGCTTCTTGGGGCAAGAGTCTCAAAGAAATCCTTTGAATACTTTGAGCCGCCCTCCTCGTCGGAGTTCATTGCTACAACAAACTTAAACTTAAGCTCACCTGCATCCTTCATCTCCTTAAGAAGATAATACTCAAGGAGTGAGCCGCCCTTACAGTCGATGACTCCGGGGCCGTGTGCATAGCCCTCATCGTCGATGGTTACAGGCCAGCCCTTTACTGTCTCTGTGTCAAAGACGGTATCAAGGTGTGAGATGAAAAGCACGTCGAATTTTTCTTCTGAGTCTACGATGCTTTCTGTGCCAAGGTTTGAAACGAAGAGGAGAGGAGCCTCATCGTGGCCCTCGGTCCATCTGATTTCTGTGTTAAATCCGAGTGCGTCGTAACGGGCTTTAAACCATTCGACCATCCCATGTGTGCCTTCTTTATTGAGCCTTCCAGAGTCAATGGCACATATCTCGGTAAGGTCCTTTAAATATTCGTCAAGATAAAACATGCTAAATCCCCGTTATCAAAGATTTTTAATGAATGAGTTAATCTCTGTCATTCCGTCGAGAACACCGATCTCAAGGTGGTTTGTAACGCTCTCATATGCAGGAAGCATTGCAATCTTACCCTGCTTTACGGCCTCGTCACGGTTAAGGCAGCATGTGTTGCATGGCTCAATGGCAAGAACGTAGTCATGTGACTTCATGTTCTTCCACTCAAGGAAGTTCGGAAGGTTCTCCGTGTTCCATGCGATGTATCCGCCGATTTCAAGCTCAGGGTTATAGATAACACCTGCAGCAACGTTTCCAAGGTCTGTCTGGAAGTAAAGCTCCTCACCGCGTCCGTCAACAGGAGCCATCATGTGCGATGAATCTGTAGAAATGTCATTCTGCGGAACCTGTGTGCACTTAGAGGTCTTTACGATTGACTTTTCAGTAAGAAGCGGATAGCCGAAGTTTGTATGGTAGAGCATCATGTACGGCTCTGCCTGGTCGTCGAAATTAGTGATGACATCATCAATCTTGATAACCTTTGATGAGATATCAGTTTCGATTGTACGTCTTATTGAAAGGTGACGTGTGTACATTCTGGTCATGTGAACCTCACCGCAGGCACGGAGAATGTAATTGTCGCCGTCCCAGTATGTCTTTGTTCCAAAATTAGATGCCGGAACGTGTGAGATTCTGCCGTGTGTTGGGAAGTTGCCACCCTCGTAGGCTGCACCGCCGACGTTGTCAAGGCCACAGGTTACAAGAAGGCCTGCAGGCCACTGCTCTGCGAATTCACCGTCCATTGCTGTATATGCGAGAGGAGAGGTGAGTCCGTTCTGTGAATGGAATGCAAGGTTGATTCCCTTGTATGAAAGATCATATATGTCCATGCATCTGTCAGGTACAATCGTAAAGCGAAGACCTGCTGCATTATAAACCTCTGCAATTTCAATACCCTGACCGCGGCCACGCATAAGGCGTGATTCCCTGATGCCTGCGATCTGGTCAATGTTTCCAAGCTGTTTAAGTAAATTTCTGTCCATGGCTAATGGTTCCTTTATTAAAATATAGAGCAAAAAGCCCCGTTTAAGAGTTTAAAACTAAGGCTCTTAAATGTCATTACAAATTTGTTTTAATTAGATGTATTTTTATTGTTTTCGATAAATCAAAATCGCAACTTAGAGCTAACAAAAACGATAACAGCCACACAGCTTGTCGCTCCTGCTCACGGGCTTTTGTTTGTAAGAGTCTGCATGCGCCGCCTGCTATTCCCGTGGTACCCATCCACGGAGCAGCCGGCTTTGCATACTGACAAACATTAAAGCCCTCCCGCAATGCTTCCAAGCCTGTGTGGCTGTATGATTTAGAATTACTTGATTTCGAATACCTCGAAGCCCATCATCTGGCCGAATGCCTTGATTTCCTCGATGTCAACGTCATAAACAAGTGCTGAGTGGTGTGTTCCGCCTGCAAGTGAATACTCCTTAAGGAACTGTGGAAGCGGCTTACATGGCTTCATCCAGCCCTGAGTAGAGGTTGCATACATGCTGTTGTATCTTGCAGCATCGAGAAGCTCAACCTGTGTGCAAACGAGGTTGTACTTGCCATTACCCATAGGAGCAAGGTTGATAAGTACTGCATTGCCTGATCTGTATGTGCCATACTCTGCAACTGTGTCACCGCATGAGTTGTACTCAAACGGGCAGTCGATAACTGTTGGCTTAACAGATGTGATGTTAGGGTTAGACTCACCCATGTGAGAGAAGAGGATTACATCCTGCTCCCAGTCTGGACAGAACATCTCTGTGAATGTTGTATCCGGATATACTCTCATAAGGGCACCAACAAGACCAGCTGTGAGAACATCGCCCTCACCTGCATAGCCGTGGCCGCGCTCCATGATCTTACAGCACTCTACGAACGGCATCTTCGGAAGACCGCAGATATCGAGTGTAAGGAAGTTAACTGTGCATGAATCGATCTTTTCAGCATCCATCCACTTTCTTACTGCAAGACCTGACTTTGTAGCGAGCTTGTAGTTCTCGGCGTTCTTAACCTCTACGTTGTAGAAGTCCTTGTCGAGCTCGATTTCAGCCTCAACCTCTTCGTCAGTAACCTGTGCAAGGTACTTTGCAACAGCGTCCTTGTCCATGTACTTAACTGTGCAGCCGATTGTGTTCTTGTAGTCCTCGTCTGATACAAGGAAGTCACCCATACCTGTGAATGATCCGCCTACAGAACCTACTGTCATTGTCTCATAAGCCTTCTTAACGGCTGCTGCACGGCACATGCCTACAACCTCTGAAAGAACCTCTGAGTGGAACGGATGTCCTGCGCAGATGAAGTAAGGTCTCTGGTATCTTCTGAGCATGTTGCACATATCCTGTACACCGTGGATACCGTGGTTAGGTCCGATCTTGCCCTCGAAGCCCTGATCCTTGAGAAGGTTGTAGCCGAGGGTTGTGTCGAATACGATAAGTGGAGCCTTGATGCTTAAAAGAGCCTCGATAGACTCAAGAGAAGGAGAGTAAGCAAGGTGCTGTGTGATAACAGCTGTTACGTCCTCATCATTGAACATCTTTGCTGCTGCATCGAATTCAGGCTTGATTCTGCAAACGTCAGCCTTTACTACCTCAATGCCCTCTGTCTCAAGCATGGCAATGATTGCATCCATGAACTTCTCCATCGGAGCACGGTATGAAGGTCCGTTAGAATCGTCATAAAGTTTGATGTAAAGTGGAAGATATCCTACTTTAATCTTTGCTGGTTTACGTGGTTTACGTCTTGGCATGGTTTTTTCCTCCCTTTAGAAAACGAATGGCTTTCCGAGAATATCCTTGGAAGCTCCGTTTATTAAGTCATAAGCACTGTTGAACATAATGTCCTCGAGATCCTCCTTTGTAAGTCCGAGCTTTGTCCATGCACGCTTAAGTGCAAGAAGCTCCTCGTAAGCGAAGAAGGTGATTGTTTCGGCCTCTTCCTTTGAGACCTCCCTCATGTGGGAATCGCCTGAAACATCTCCATAAAGACCTTTTTCAACGAGATTGATATATGTGCCGTTTTCCTCGATACGACGTGTTCTCATACGAAGAATCGGCATGTCTGTTCCAAACATTGCATGCTTTGGTCCTGCATGCTTTAAAAGCTCTGTGATAGCATACTCTGAGCAGTTAGCACAGAAGTCATACATAAGGTCAGGTACCTGGTCGAGTCTGTCAAATGCATTTCCAATATCGCCTGAGCTGTAGGCACGTCCGATATGGGCAACGATGAATCTGATGTTTGGCCATGTTTCCTTGATATAGGCAATCTGCTCATAGTTCATCGGATCCTTGAGTCTTGTGCTTCTCGGGATATGGCACATTACGATGCCGCCGAGGTCGTTCATAAGCTCAAGCTGGTGTGGCGGGAAGAAGTCTGTGATTCTTATCTCGTCATCCGGAATGTACTTTGGAGCACTGCTTAAATAGCACTTAATTCCGAGGAAACCACCTGAAACAATCTTTGAGAAAAGCTGCTCTCTTGTCTGTGACGGGTGAGAGTAGTAGAGTGCCGGGAATCCTGATTTCTTTGATGATTCCGATACATAGTTGTTATTTGCGGCTGATGCTCCACCTGATGTGAACATGAGAGCCTTAACCTTCTTGCCAGGGAACATAAGCTCGTATGTCTCCTGAAGGTCCTCTATTGAGTTGTCAGGTGCTACCATTGAAGGCCATGAAACAGTAAAGTGCTCTTTGCCTTTCTTTGGCTGGTCCTTAAGCTCTGTAAGCCATACATGTGTATGAACATCAATGATGTTATCCGGAAGCCAGTCCTTAAGCTCTGTTTCCCAGATATGCTTGTCATAATCCGTTACCTGAAAAAGTGCCATTTTTTTAATTGTCCTTTCGTAACATATCTGTCGCCACGGAAAAATACCGTGGCAACAGCGAAAAATCATTATTTAGCCCTTAACAGCACCTGCTGTAAGACCCTTGATGAAGTTCTTCTGGAGAAGAAGGAATACTGTAATCATCGGGATTGATGAAAGGATGATTCCTGCGAATGCATATCCGTATTCTGTTGATCTTGAACCAAAGAACTTGTAAAGGCTAACCATGAGGGTAGGAGCGTCTACCTGGTTTACCATTGTGCTAGTTACAAGGAAGTCGTTCCAGATACCTACGCCACATCTGATACAGCATGTTGAGATAACAGGTGTAAGAAGCGGAAGGAAGATTCTGAAATATGTTCCGAGCATTGAGCATCCGTCAATATATGCTGCCTCCTCAAGGTCCTTCGGGATTCCGCCCATGAAGCCTACGAAGAGGAATGTGGCAAAAGGAAGGTTCCATGCAATCTGGATAAGGATACATGCCCAGATAGAACCATATGTTCCGATTGCAACTGACTGCTTTACAAGAGGAATGAGGCATCCGATGAACGGAATAACCATCATTGCTACAAGCAGTGCATAGAAGGTTTCAAATGCTTTTCTCTTAACTCTTGCAATTGCAAAGCCTGCGAGAGAAGCGAAGATAACAACAACTATAATTGAAATAAATGTGATGGTTGCTGTATTAAAGAGTGACTCGACAACCTTTGTTCTGCCCCATACATAGGCGAAGTTCTTGAAGCCTACTTTCTTGAGACCTTCAATTGTGATTACAAGAGGATGCTGTACGATGTCAGATCTTGTCTTAAATGCACCGATTGCAAAGTAGTAAATCGGTATAAAAATAATTACCGTAAGTATTGCAAGAAGGATTTCGCCGATAACTGTCCTGATTTTTTCTGCCTTTCTCATTAGTAGATGTCCTCCCTCTTACGAAGATATACAAGCTGGATAAGCGAAATCAGTGTGATGATGAGAATGAGCACTACTGAAAGGGCTGAACCCATACCTGTTTTTACGGACATGAATCCGAGATCGTAAATATTCTTTGTGATAAGTGTTGTAGCCTTACCAGGACCACCGTTTGTTATGTTAAGAGGAAGCTCGTACATCTTGAATGCGGCGATTGTTGTTGTAAGGACATTGATTGTGATTGAAGGCGCCATCATCGGGACTGTGATGTACCAGAGCTGCTGGTTACCTGTTGCACCGTCGATTGATGCAGCCTCATAAAGAGAACCGTCAATTGACTGAAGTCCTGCCATGAAGATGATGATACACATACCGGTTGAAGCCCATACTGAAGCAATGATTACTGCTACCATTGCGATGTTAGGAGACTCGAGCCAGTTAACCTTTGGAAGTCCTGCACCCTTAAGAAGAGTGTTGATGATACCGTTCTGGTAGTTATACATAATTCTCCAGAGGATACCGATAACAGTACCTGAAAGGAGGCATGGGAAGAACCAGAGAGATCTCATAAGTCCGCGGTTTATTCTAAGCGGTCCCTTCTTGTCAAGGACAAGAGCCATAAGGAATGCGCTGATGATTGTAAGTGCCATTACTCCAATTGCATAAATAACTGTTGCACGGCACATTGTCCAGAAACCGTCGAGCTTAGTGAGAGCCTTGAAGTTCTCAAAGCCAACGAAATTCATGTCTGCTGAAATTCCGTTCCAGTCGGTCATTGAATACCTGAATACCTGGAAGAGAGGCCATAAAACGAAGATACAGACAAAAACAAATGTGGGAAGTATGAATAATGCTCCCGTGATTGTTCTTGAACGCTCAAACGTTGAGGTCTTTTTCTTCGTGCTTTGTGAAGAATTGTTCATGTAAATCACCTCGGGTAAAAAAACTTAAGTCTTAAAGACTTACGAAACCCGGTACAATGTACGGGGCTTAGTAAATATTCAAGAAAAGAAAATTAGAAGCATGAAATAATAGTTCTTGCAAAAGTAATCTTAGGCAAAGAAAAAACGGGGCAGGGCAGTCTGCCCCGTTTTTGTTATGAGTTGTATTAATTAACCGTTAATCAGCCATTCTTAGGATCAGCAGCGATAAGAGCTGAGATCTCGTCAAGACCTGTCTTAGCATCCTTGTTAGATGTGTAGATCTCGTTGATGATAGCTGTGACGTTCTTGTTAACGTCAGACTTAACGTTGTTAAAGCTCATTGAGAATGGTGTGCAAGAACCTGTCATTACTACGAATGCCTTTGTTGCATCTGGAAGAACGATCTGATCCTCTGTAATTGTTGTAAGTACAGGGCATGTTCCTCTTGCATTCTGGATGTAACGGAAGTTCTCAGCCTTGAAGATCCACTCAAAGAAGATGTCTCTAGCTTCCTTGATAGCCGGATCGTCAACCTCTGACATACCGAATGAAGACTCAGGTGTAGCTGCAAGCCAGCATGGCTGTCCAGCATTGTTGAAAGGAGGAGGAGTCATAACACAGTTAGACTCGTCGCCTGTTGCCTCACCAATAGCCTTAACGATGTTAGATGATGTCCAGTTACCAGCGATAGCCATAGCACAGTTACCGTCGTTCATGAATGCTGTTACGTCATCCTCTGTCATTGTTGAAGAACCTGTAGCGATGAACGGAACGAGAGCAGCCATACGCTCTGCGATTTCCGGATAATCGTTAAGATTAATCTTACCTGATCTCATAAGCTCCTCGTACTGACCTTCGCCAAGCTGAGGACCAACGATGTTAACGATGATTGACTCGAATGTCATCCAAGCTGTTGTTGTCTTAGCACCTGCGTAGCAGAGTACTTCGTATCCAGCTGCCTTTACCTTTTCACAAGCTGCGATGAACTCATCCCAGTTTGTAGGAGCTGCTTCAACGCCTGCTGCGTTAAGGATAGACATGTTGAAGAACATTGCGTCATAAGCTGCACCCTGTGTAAGTCCGAAAAGAACTCCGTTGTATGTGTAAGCATCCTTATATGACTGAGGAATGTTCTTAGCTGCCTCTGTGCCTGAAAGGTCAATGATCTTTCCAGCATCAACGAGTGCATAATATGTATCGCCGTTATCTGTCTGCATTACAGGTGGAAGGTCGTTAGCTGCTGCACGAGTTGAATGGAACTCTGTCTTGCTCTCGCCTGTTCCTACATCTTCAAGAGTGATCCAAGGATACTCAGCCTCGAATTTTGGCTTAATTGTATCTGTCCACATCTCGAGGAAGTCAGACTCAACGATAGAAACCTGAAGTGTTACTGGTGTGTGCTCATCAGCAGGTGCTGCTTCTGTAGCTGCTGCTGTTGTAGCTGCTGCCTGTGTTGCTGCTTCTGTAGCCTTTGGAGCCTCTGTTGCCGGAGTCTGTGTAGCTGGCTGTGAGCATGCTACAAGTCCGAGTACCATAGCTGCAGAAAGAAGAATTGCGAAGAATTTTTTCATGTTCTTTCCTCCTAATAATTTTCGACCATTATGGTCAGTCACGTTACGGTTAGATACCGTACATATTGCCGAGCAAAACTGCCTTGCTCTTATACTCTTCGAAAATAGAAGCGTATGTTTCCTTCATAACCGGGTCGGGCATGAGAACGTGTTCGTTTACTGCCAGACGGTTATATCCTTCACTAAGATCCTTAAAGACTCCTGAACCCGTGCCCGCAAGCACCGCTGCACCGACACAGGCAAGGTCGGCAACCTCGGGGATGCGTACCGGATATCCGGTGATGTCTGCAACGATCTGACTCCATGCTGCACTCTTGGTGGCGCCTCCTGCGAGCTTGAGGCCTTCAGTCTCTGACGGCTTACTCTTAAAGTATTCCATCATCCACTTAATCTGGAAGGCCACACCCTCCATGACTGCACGCATCATATCGTAACGGTCGTGAGATAAATCAAGACCGATGAAGGATCCCTTTGAAAATCCCTTACGGTTCTCTGAGTAGCCTGCGAAAGGATAGAAGAAGAGTCCGTCCTCAGCGGCTTTGCGTTTTGGAACCTCGCTGTTAATATCATCATAGGCGATAAGCTCGCCTTCCTTTGCAAGAGTTACGCTCTTTCTCATCCAGTCAAGACAAACACCGCCTGATGAGAGGGACCAGCATGAACCCCAGAGTCCGGGGATTGCTGAAACGCTCTGTGCAATGCCTGATTCGAAGTTTGACTTGTTTGAAAGTGCTGTTACAACCCAGCAGGTACCTGATCCGATAAGGATGTCACCGTCATGTGTTGCTCCTGCACCAAGTGCAACTGCGTACTGGTCATGAGCGCCTGCCACGAGAACACAGTCTGTTGTAAGACCAAGCTCCTTTGCGGCCTTTTCGGTAAGGTTTCCTATTACCTCACCTGTATGTACAATCTTAGGAAGCTTATCCTCACCGATTCCCATGAACTTGAGAAGATCGGCATCATAGCTTTCCTCCTGTACATTTCCTGTCTGGTTGATTCCCGCATCTGAAAGGTCGATTGCGGCAATTCCCGTCATCTTGTATGAAACGAAATCCGGAACCGAGAGGAACATCCTTGTCTTTTCAAAAAGCTCCGGATCATTATCCTTAATCCATCTGATTTCAAGTGCGAGAAGTCCCTGGCTTAAGTTCCAGCCTGTCTTCTTGTACATTACTGAAGCATCGCCGACTTCCTGTAGGAAGGCCTCACGCTCCTTAACGCATCTGTGGTCGTTCCAGACCCTTGCGTTTGCAAGTGGCTCCATATCCTCACCAACCGGAACAAGTGTTCCGCCCTGAAGTGAGAGAGAAATGCCTGCCACATTCTCGCCTACGCCGTCGCCTGCCTCTGCAACAACCTTGTTAACGGTTTCAACGATTGCATCCCACCAGTCTGTTGCCTTCTGCTCAGACCAGCCAACCTGGGGTGTAATAAGGTCATATCCCTTATATGCATGACCGAGAAGCCTGCCCTCCTCATTAAAGAGAAGTGATTTTGTACCGGTGGTTCCAACATCGATACCAAGTAAATATTTCATTTAAGTACTTCCATTGATAGTAATTCAGTCATCTGACTGTAACTTGATGATAACAAAATATGGGGTTTAATTCAATAGATATTGTAATTATGAAACAAAATCATAAGTCTACAAAAATGTTACTTTAAAACAAAATCATAAGTTTTTGATATTGAATTTTTTTTGTACATAATCAACAATTTATAGATTTGATTATTGTGCAGTTTACTTTAAAGAAAGGCGAGGATTGTTCTAAAATAAAAAATACAAAAGTAAATTGAACTGTGTCAGTTTACTTTTGTACGTTTAAATCTTGCATAGTTTGACGGTGACATTCCCGTAGAAAGCAGGAATCTGTTCGTAAAATACTGCGGTGAGGAGAAGCCGAGGTACTCGGAAATCTCATTTACATGCATGTCGGACTCGATAAGAAGCTGTCTTGCCCTTAAAAGCTTTTCGTTATTTATCGTGTCATTTATTCCAAATCCCGTCACCTGTTTGTATAAGGTAGAAAGACGCGAGCGCGAGTATCCGAAATGAGCGGCTATCTGCTCAACGCTAAGCTTCTCGGTGATATGGTCGTTAATGTATTCCTTAACCTGGTCGGCGATGTATTTCTTTGGATTGTTTGTAACCTGGTCAACCTTTTCGTCGTGCGATACGGACTCAATCCTGTTGTCACTCTTTTTGACTTCCCTAAGGATAAATACAAGAAGCATTTCGAGCGTGCAAAGAATGAGCTGCTCGGCACCAGGTGCCATTTCAGAGTAGGGGATAAGCGTACGTACGTCCTTGTGGTTTCCAACGTTTATGTAGCCGTCTGAAATTTCAGGCGTTATTTCATAAAAAAGGCTTACGATATTTGACGGAAGGTGCACATACTGCTCGCAAAGATCGAGTATGTCATCTCCTGGAATAAAGGCGATGTAATAGCAGATAGTATTATCAGTTTCAGTAACAGTGTTATGCATTACATTGTTGGGAATAAGAACTGCAGTACCACCGTCAATGTCTGTCCATGTATCGCGGATCTGAACCACCATATGGCCGCTTGCACAGTAAATAAGCTCATACGCGTCGCCATGTGAGTGGAAGACATTGTGATGAACACCCTGAGTTACATCGACTGCTACGATTTCATCAACTGAAAGTATTTTATTCCTTATATGAATACCAAACTCTGCCATAAGCTTTTCCCGTGAAAACGGCATTTGCCATAATGATTTAACTGGGAAAACGGCTTTTTTAATAAAGTCTCAGATGATTTTAATGCCGTTTTCTGCCATAAGCCTTTTTTATCACAAGTTTGTGGCAGAGTAAATATAAATATGAGACTTTTTATTTGTTTTTTTGTCGGATGTGTCAACGTGAAGAGGAGATAAGAGGGAAAGCTGCCTCTCTCATTCGCAGCTACGCTGCTCGAGGCTTGGCAGGGTTGGAAAGGAGGACAAGCCACACAATGAGAAAGCGGCCTCTCTCATTCGCAGCTACGCTGCTCATGTCTTGGCAAGCTTAGAGAAGAAGTAATAAGCCGTCCATTCACTTCGTTCATGGACTAACCCATACAATAAAACAGACTGCCAACAAGCAAGCTTGTGCAGTCTGTTCCTATTGTATAGCTTATTACTTCTTAATGAAGTTATAGAGTATGGCTTATTACTCGTTCTCAGCCTCGTGGCCTCTCTCAAGGTAAAGGTCGTAGTGCTTGTCGTAAGCCTTCTCCTCCTTGTAGAACTTGTGAAGTGTATTGATAACTTCGCCGTTGTTCCACTTTCTATCCTCTTCGAGCTCATCTGTTGTACCCATAACAGTAACATTAAGCTGTCTGTGACGTGCACGAACATGATCCCAGTCGATGAAGTATACGTGTGCGAACTCACCACCGTCAAGCTCGCCGTCCTTGATTGTCATTGTCTCAGAACGTCCGAAGAATACTGAACGAAGGTGTCCGTCTGTGTTCATAGATGTGAAGTCGCCTGGCTCATCAACGTAACGGCCGAACTGAGCGTGAAGCGGACCCGGATGACGATACTGGTGCTCTACCTCGAAATCAGGAACGAGCTCTCTCATGATGTCGAGAAGGTCGTGCTGTAAGAACTCGAGATCGAAAGAATCGATATCGTGTGAGCATTCCTGTACCATTACAGAACATGTTGTATGGTGAGATGCGATACATACTGTACCATTCTTAACGCCTGAAGCCTTAACGATCTCTCTGACTTCCCTTGATACATCGTGGAATGTCGGGATCCAACCGCGTGACTGAAGCTCAAGCTCTTTCTGATAACACTTGAAATTCATTGTTGTTGTTCCTCCAAAAAAGTAATTAGTTGTGATAACTTTTTGTATTATAGGTACATTTTTGCCCAGAGTCAACAATTAGTACTTGAAAATACATAAATAAAACTGTAAACTGTTGGTAATTTTTATAATGAGGTATATTTATGAAATTTTCGTCAAAAATTGAAAAATGCGGATTGTCTCCAATAAGGAAGTTCCATCCTTATGCTGTTGAGGCAAAGAAGAAGGGCATTAACATATATCACTTAAATATCGGACAGCCTGACGTGGAGACACCTCAGGAATATTTTGATGCGGTAAAGAGGTTCAATGACAAGACAGTTGAGTATGCTCCGTCACCGGGACTTCCGGTTATGGTAGAGGCTGTTCAGGAATATTATAAGAAGCTTAACGTTAATCTTGAGAGCGGTGACATCCTTATTACACAGGGAGGCTCTGAGGCACTTAATTTCACGATTAACTGCGTGCTTGATAATGATGACGAAATCATCATTCCGGAGCCGTTCTATCCTAACTATAATACGCTTTCAAGACTTGCGGGCGCAACAATCAGACCAATCGAGACAACTGTTGAGGATGGCTTTAAGTATACATATAAGGAAAAAATCGAGTCACTCATCAATGAGCACACAAGGGCAATGCTCATAACAACACCGGGCAATCCGACAGGCGTGCTTCTTAACCACGATGAGATGAAGATGCTTGTGGACATTGCAAAGGAGCATGACCTTTTCCTTATTGCAGACGAGGCATACAGGGAGTTCTTCTATGAGGGCGACAGCCTTTCAACCTTCGGAGAGTTTATCGACGAGGCTCCTGAAAACCTTATCATTATCGATACCGTATCAAAGAGATTCTCAGCATGCGGAGCAAGAGTAGGCTGCATCATCTCAAAGAATAGGGAGCTTATTGCACACACACTCAAGTGTGCTCAGGCAAGACTTTCTGTTGCAACACTTGAGCAGCTGGCATCGGCTGAGCTTTATAATGTAGGCCCCGAGTACTTTGTTAAGGTAAGAAATGAGTATAAGAAGAGAAGGGATACACTGTGCAGCAAGCTCGCTGAGATTCCGGGAGTTAAGTTTGACGTACCTAAGGGTGCCTTCTATCTTGTGGCTTCACTTCCGATTGACGATGCCGAAAAGTTCCAGCAGTGGCTTCTCGAGGAGTTTAACGACAATGGTGAGACAGTAATGTTTGCACCTGCAGGCTCAATGTACCAGACACCGGGAAGGGGCATTAACGAGGTGAGAATGGCATACGTTCTCGAAAGTGAGAAAATTGCAAGGGCAATGGACATTCTCAAAAAGGCAATTGAGGTGTATAATAACAGATAAGCCATAGAGCAAATCATAGAAGAAAGTATTTTCTTTTTGGGAGGAATAAAAAAATGATTTCTAATGAAGCCTTAAAGGCAGCAAAGGATGCATACGACATTGAGGCGCAGTGCATCACGGAAATGAAGGACTATTTTGATGACGAAGAGTTTTCAAAAGCAGTTGAACTTCTTGCAAACGCTACACGCATCGGTACATGCGGATGCGGACACTCAGGCATCATCTGCCAGCACCTTGCACACCTTATGTGCTGCATCGAGCGTCCTGCACGTTTCATAAGCCCCGCAGAGGCTGTTCACGGAGCTACAGGCTACCTTCAGCCAGGCGATGTAATGGTATTTGCATCACGCGGAGGAAAGACAGGAGAGCTTCTTCCGATTATCGATATCTGCCAGAAGAAGGGCGTTAAGATCATCTCAATCACAGAGAATCTTGAGTCACCGCTTGCACAGGCAGCAGACGCTGTTCTTAAGCAGCACGTTAACCGTGAGACAGACAAGTGGAATGCACAGGGAACAACATCAACAACAGCCCTTTGCATGATCTGCCATGCTCTTCAGGCTGCACTTGTAGAGGTTACAGGCTATCAGGCAGAGCAGTTTGCAGTAATCCATCCAGGCGGAGCTGTAGGTGAGAGACTTAACCACAAGAAGCTTGGTGAGAAATAATCCATAACAAAATAGCCCCCGAACGCTCGGGGGCTTTGCATATCTATAGGGCGCATAGAGTCACGGCCCGGCAAGGCGGTGGCGGAAAGGGTTTTATCATGAATTTAAGAGAAGAAGCAAAAATAATCATTGACAATGCACTTATGAGTGCTATGCCTGACAATGCAGTGGCAAGGGCCATCGGAAAAATGGACCTTGAGGGCGGAAGGCTCGTGCTCATCGCAATCGGAAAGGCCGGCTGGTCAATGGCAAAGGCCGCATATGACAACCTCGGCGACAGAATCGACAGGGGCGTTGTTGTGACAAAGTACCACCATTCGATGGGTGAAATCGCGGAATGCATTGAAATCTGCGAGGCGGGCCACCCGGTACCGGATGAAAACAGCTACAGTGCAACAAGAAAGGCAATTGAGGCTGTTACCGGTCTTAGTGAGGAGGACAAGGTACTTTTCCTCATTTCAGGCGGCGGTTCTGCTCTTTTTGAGGCACCGGCAGTTTCTGAGGAGGAGATGGCTGATATCACAAAGCAGCTTCTTGCAAGTGGTGCAGACATCACTGAAATGAATACGATTAGAAAGCGTCTTTCGATGGTAAAGGGCGGAAAGTTTGCTCTTACATGCGCACCGGCAAAGGTTTACACGGTAATCCTCAGTGACATCATCGGAGACCCGCTTGACATGATTGCATCAGGACCGGCATATCCTGACAGCACTACAAGGGAGGATGCCATTGCAATCATAAATAAATACGGACTTAAGCTAAGCGACAATGCAATGGAGCTTATGAACATAGAGACACCTAAGGAGCTTTCAAATGTTACCTCATTCGTAACGGGCTCAGTAAAGGAGCTTTGCGAATCTGCGAGAAAGACTGCAGTTAGCCTTGGCTATGAGCCGATATTCCTTTCGGCTTCGCTTAACTGTGAGGCAAGGGAGGCAGGAAGATTCCTCGCTTCCATTGTAAAGGACCACATGGATACAAGGATTCCGCTTGCATTTATTGCAGGTGGTGAGACTGTTGTACACCTTACGGGTAACGGCCTTGGCGGAAGAAACCAGGAGCTTGCTCTTTCAGCAGCCATCGAGCTTAGCGGACTTGAGAACGTTCTTCTGTTCTCGGTTGGCTCGGACGGAACAGACGGACCGACAGACGCAGCAGGCGGAATGGTAACGGGCGAGAGCCTTGGAAAGCTTAAGGCAGCAGGCATTGACGCTAATGAGATTCTAAAGAATAACGATGCCTACAATGCATTAAAGGCAATTGACGAGCTCGTAATGACAGGACCGACAGGAACAAATGTCAATGACCTTACGGTTGCACTTATTAAGGTGTGATGACCGACAAACTGTAAATGCCGGGTTAAACCACAGATACTGACACGAAGAAAACACAAGGATGACCACAAACACCCGGAAACACGGCAAAGCCGAAGTTAAGGGGTGTTTGTTGTTTATTTGAAGGGAAGGCATTGAAATCGGTACCTGATTGCCGGCACCTGACTGACGGATGGTTTGCACCGAATAAATGATAGTGAAAGACAGTTGCTCAAGACAACGCTGGTTGCGTTTAACAAAGGAAAAAGAAGGGCAATTGTTTAATAGCAAAATTACAAAGAAAATAGTAGAGTAACAAGTAAGTAGCAGATTAACAAAAAACAGTAGCAGAGTAACACAAGTAAAAAAGAAATTGAGGTAGAAATGAGCAAAATATACATTACAGGCCACAGAAATCCCGACATGGATTCGCTTTGCAGTGCATATGCGTATGCCGTACTCAAAAACAAAATCGACCCTGAGAACGAATACATTCCGGTAAGGGCAAGCCACAGGTCAGCACAGATTAAGAGGCAGTTTGCGCTTCTTAATGCAGAGACTCCGATGTTCCTTAATGACGTTACCCCGACGATAAAGGACGTAATGCTCGGAATTGAGTACGATCTCTATGCTGACGAGCCGTTCTTTAACCTCGTACGTATCTATGACACAAACAGTCCGACCTCTGTTCCGGTTAAGGAGAATGGAGAGGTTATCGGCCTTTTCACGATTGATGCCTTCATGAAAAAGATGGTTCGCGACAATGCCACGGAATGCCCGGTCTACGAGCTTACCGTTAAAAACATGCAGTCGGTAACAAAGGGAAACATTATCCACATGGGTAAGGAGGAAAGATTCAGCGCATCGCTTGTTGCGGGCTCTGCGAAGCTTGAATACTTTGAAAAGGCCATTGAGGAGAGAAACAGGCCTGTTGTCGTTTTGTCCTTTAAGAAGGAATTTGTGGACAGTGCCGTTAAGATGCAGGTTCCGGCAATCGTTTTAAGCGCCTATGAGGAGACACCGGACTATGATTTCTCTTCCTATGAGGGCACTGTAATCACGACAACAATCGACACTGCTGAAACCTTAAGAAGAATAAGGCTTTCGCCTGAAATCAAGGGCCTTATGGGAGAACAGGGCGCATCGCTTGCAATAAATGACAGCTTTGAGACGGGTAAGGAAACACTTGCCGAGTCAAAGTTCAGGGGTCTTTCGGTTGTTGACGGTGACAAGTGGGTAGGCTTCGTTTCAAGAAGATGCTTCCTTAAAAAGCCGGCATACAAGGTGATTCTCGTTGACCACAACGAGGCAGGACAGTCGGTAAGGGGAATTGAAACTGCACAGATTCTTGAAATCATTGACCACCACAGACTTAACTCACTTAAGACAAAGCTTCCGATTTACATCGATTCGGAGCCGGTTGGTTCGACATGTACGATCGTTTACAACCAGTTTGTAAGACATGGTGTTGAGCCGGACGAGCATACGGCAACGGTGCTTCTTGCGGGAGTGCTCTGCGACACAATCATTCTTAAGAGCCCGACTACGACGGACATTGACAGAGTGGCAGCTAAGGCACTTTCAAGGCTGAGCGGAAAGGATATCGACAAATTCGGAAAGGAGCTCTTCAGTAATACCGAGCCGCTTTCAATGGCTAAGCCCGAGGATGCGATTACCTCAGACTTTAAGGTTTACATGGACGGCAAGGTCAAGCTTGGAATCGGACAGTACGAGACAACATCCTTTAAGGATATCTTCGAGTATGCGCCCAAGTACATTGAAAAGCTTATGGAGGTTGCAAAGGCATCGGGCCTTGACTGGGCTATGCTCATGGTAACAGATGTTGAGAAGGGCTCGAGTAAGCTTATCGTCACACCGCACAGGCTTAACTCAAAGCTTCCGTACGTCAAGGAGGCGGAGGGTGTCTACGACATGCCGAGGGTTATGTCTAGAAAGAAGCAGCTCCTGCCTGAGGTACTCCATACCTTTAGCTGAGCATGTGCTATTAATGAACCATTGCAGTCACAAAGCCTTTCTGTATTCATTTTGATTGCAATTTATAACGGCTAAGCAGTCAAAAATCTTTAATTCACCCTTTGTGACTGCTCAACTATGGCTCACATGCATGTAAAATAATAAAAATATTGAATTGTGACTGCAATTGAAATTATTGAATGCAGTCACTTTTTATATATTTTCGATTATTGACTGCAAGGTCTTGAAAAAATACAGTCAAACTTCATGGTTTTTCATTTTTTGACTGCTTATATTGTTTGAATCAGGATTTATGACTCAGTTCATGAAAAATAGCCAGTTTGAGAAAAGGTAGAAAACGGAAATGCATTGAGTGTATGCAAGGAAAAGAAAAACCCGGGAATGAATGAATCGTTCCCGGGCAAATTTTATCTTTACATTGAATTACTGTGCGATTTCACTCGAAATTTCTTCGCACATTTCTTCGCGATTTGATTTGCGATTTTATTCGAGATTTAATTTGCAATTGTATTTCGCACTTTGATTCATGGTTTACTGTGCGATGCGTCTTGCAACGTATACTCCTGAAGCTGAGGCATGGGAGAGTGAATGTGTTACACCTGAGCCGTCGCCTATCATGTAAAGACCCTTGTGGCAGGTCTCGAGGTTCTCGTCAAGAAGGGCCTCCATGTTGTAGAACTTAACCTCTACACCGTAAAGGAGTGTGTCCTCGTTTGCAGTACCTGGGGCAATCTTATCGAGTGCATAGATCATCTCGATGATTCCGTCGAGTATTCTCTTTGGAATAACGAGTGAAAGATCACCCGGTGTTGCCTTTAATGTCGGATGTACGGTTGATTCGTTGATTCTTGAATCGTTAGAACGGCGTCCCCTTACAAGGTCACCGAAACGCTGAACGATTACACCGCCACCGAGCATGTTTGAAAGGCGGGCAATGGACTCACCGTAAAGGTTTGAATCCTTAAACGGCTCCGAGAAGTGCTTTGATACAAGGAGTGCGAAGTTTGTATTCTCGGTCTTCATCTTCGGGTCCTCGAAGCTGTGTCCGTTAACGGTGATGATGCCGTTTGTGTTCTCATTAACAACTGAGCCGTGCGGATTCATACAGAAGGTTCTTACATTGTCCTCGTACTTTTCTGTCTTGTAAACAATCTTTGACTCGTAGAGCTCGTTTGTAAGATGCTCGAAGATTACTGCAGGAAGCTCAACCCTTACACCGAGGTCGACACGCGAGTTGTTTGTCGGGATGTCGAGGTCCTTACAAACCTGCTCCATCCACTTGGAACCTGATCTTCCAACAGATACAATGCAGTATTTGCAGGTGTATGAAGCATCTGTGGTATTAACAGTGTAGCCGCCGTCGCAAAGTGCGAGAGATGTTACCTCTGTGTCAAAGTAGAAGTCAACCTTGTCCTTAAGGTAGTTATAGAGATTCTCAAGAACGACATAGTTGATGTCAGTTCCAAGATGGCGTACGGATGCGTCAAGAAGGTTAAGCTTATTCTGGAGACAGATGCGCTTAAAGTCTGAGCCTGCGGTTGAGTACATCTTTGTTCCCTCACCGCCGTATGCCATGTTGATGTCATCGACATATTTCATAAGCTCGATGGACTCGTCACGGCCGATGTGCTCGTAAAGGGTTCCACCGAAATCGTTTGTGATATTGTATTTTCCATCTGAAAAGGCGCCGGCACCGCCAAAGCCTGACATGATTGAGCATGTCTTGCAGCTGATGCATGAAGTGATTTTCTTTCCGTCGATGGGACAGTGTCTCTTTGAAAGCTCATGTCCCTTTTCGAATACAGCAACCCTTAAATCCGGGTTAAGCTTAAGAAGCTCATATGCTGAAAAGATGCCACCTGGGCCTGCTCCGATTATTGTTACGTCATATTTCATAAAAACACCTCTAAAATTTTGGTAAAATCACCAATGCATATCTTATAATATTTATTTGCATTTAGCAAGGAAAAAGGTTATGATTAGTTTACCAATGTGGGCTCATATCTACTCCAACACTATAGAATGATGACCCACTAAAAAAAAGGAGGAATTAACCGCGGGCTTGCGGTGCGGCATTGTGGAGACATGTCGTAATGTCCTGCTTACATTTTACGAAGCAGGATGAGGTACATTGAAGCGGAGGCTGATGTATCAAAGCGTGTAACAAATGGCAAGTGTAAAGTTAGTCAACATTAAGAAGGTTTACCCTAACGTTGAGACAAAGAAGAAGACTAAGAAGTCTAAGGACGCTGCTCCAGAGAAGAAGGTTAATCTTCAGATCACAGACGAAGGCGTAGTAGCAGTTCAGGAGTTCTCTCTTGACATCGCTGACAGAGAGTTCGTAGTTCTCGTAGGTCCTTCAGGTTGTGGTAAGTCAACAACACTTCGAATGGTTGCTGGTCTTGAGGAAATCTCAGGTGGTGAGCTCTACATCGGAGACCGTCTTGTAAACGACGTTGCTCCTAAGGACAGAGATATCGCCATGGTATTCCAGAACTATGCACTTTATCCTCACATGTCTGTTTATGACAACATGGCATTCTCACTTAAGCTCAGAAAGCTTCCTAAGGATGAAATCGACAAGAAGGTTAAGGAAGCAGCTGAGATCCTCGGCATCACAGAGTATCTTGACAGAAAGCCGAAGGCTCTTTCAGGTGGACAGAGACAGCGAGTTGCTATCGGCCGTGCTATCGTACGTGATCCTAAGGTACTCCTTATGGATGAGCCGCTTTCAAACCTCGATGCTAAGCTCCGTAACCAGATGAGAGCTGAGCTTATCAAGCTTCGTCAGCGTATTACAACAACATTCATCTATGTAACACATGACCAGACAGAGGCTATGACACTCGGCGATCGTATCGTTATCATGCGTGATGGTTTCATCCAGCAGATCGGTACACCGCAGGAAGTATTCTCACATCCGCGTAACCTCTTCGTAGCAGGCTTCATCGGAACACCTCAGATGAATATGTTCAATAACTGCAAGCTCGTTAAGGAAGGCGACAAGTACGCAGTAGAATTCCTTGGCAAGAAGGTTGCTCTTACAGATGCACAGAACCAGGCTCTTGCAGCAGCAGGCTGGGGCGAGAAGACAATCACAGTTGGTATCCGTCCGGTACACCTTGACATCGCAAACGAAGGATTTGCAGCAAGAATCGATGTATCTGAGATGATGGGTTCAGAGATGCACCTTCATATGAACATCGAGGGACAGGACATCATCGGTATCATCCCGACAGCTGGTCTTGATCTTGACACAGTTAAGAACGGTTCAGAAGTTCACTTCACATTTGATCCGTCACTTATGCACCTCTTCGATCCGGAGACAGAGCTTAATCTTATCTGATTTTAAACTTAAGTGGAAAGGCGCTCACCTAGTGTGGGCGCTTTTTTTGCGGTAAAAAATGGCATTTTTCGAGAAAATTTCGGGAGGGAGAATATATGTTTTTACAATGCTTGCGAGAGGGAAAATGAGTGTTTTTACAGAGTTTTTGAGAGGGAAAAAGAGTGTTATTATAGTGCTTTTTGGAATGAAAAGTGTATGTTTTAGCCGTAAAAATAGGGCAAAATGTTAAAATATAACATTGTTTATAACATGTTTTTTATAATAAAAAATGCTTGTAAATTGGGCGTTTTGTTTGATATAATAACCGCGGTTCAAACAAAATATAACATTTTTGCTTGAAAATATAACATTGTTTCAACTTTAGTACTTATATAAAGGAGGCTTTAAAAATGGCAGTATCAGTCATTATGCCAAGACAGGGCCAGTCAGTTGAAAGCTGTATCCTTACAGAGTGGAAGAAGAAGGTTGGCGACGAGGTAAAGGTCGGCGACATTCTTTTTGCGTATGAGACGGATAAGGCTAGCTTCGAAGAGGAAGCAAAGGCTGAAGGCACACTTCTGGCAACTTTCTTTAACGAGCAGGATGACATCCCTTGCTTAGAGGAAGTAGCAGTAATCGGAACACCTGGAGAGGACATCTCTGCATTTGGACCACAGGGCGCTAAGGAAGCAGCTCCAGCAGCAGAGGCTCAGGCAGCACCTGCACCTGCAGCAGCACCGGCTCCGGCACCTGTAGCAGCAGCTCCGGTTGAGAGATCAAAGGACGCAACAGCTGTTATCATGCCACGTCAGGGACAGTCTGTAGAATCATGTATCCTTACAGAGTGGAAGAAGAAGGTAGGCGACGAGGTTAAGGTCGGCGATATTCTTTTCGCTTATGAGACAGATAAAGCAAGCTTCGAGGAGGAAGCTAAGGTAGAGGGAACACTCCTTGCAACATTCTTTAATGAGCAGGATGACATCCCATGTCTTACAGAGGTAGCTGTTATCGGTAAGCCGGGCACATCAGTAGCAGGCTTCGGACCTCAGGGCGCTGAGGCACCAGCAGCAGCTGAGGCTCCTGCAGCAACAGCTCCAGTAGCAGCAGAGGCACCTGTAGAGACAGCAGCACCGACAGGACCTGTAACAGGCGTTTCACCTAGAGCACGTCAGGCAGCCGCAAGACTCGGCGTTGACATCTCTAAGGTAACTGCAACAGGCCCACACGGACGTATCCTTGAAAGAGATATCTTTGCAGCAGAGAGAAGCACAGCTTCAGCACTTCTTGGCGGAAGCGCAGCAGGTATCACAGGTACAGGCATCGGCGGCAGAGTTACACTTGCTGACCTCAAGGCAGGCATTAAGGCATAAGAGGTTAAGGAAGAGGTTAAGGCTGAGGCAGCTGCAGCA